>CAMQSH010000150.1 GCA_947036575.1 uncultured Brevinema sp.
CCTGAAACAGAAGTAACAGATATGATTCTTTACAGTATAAGACCTGATACTGTAACGGTACGAGAACAAATAATAAAATTAATAGAACAATACTTCTTTACTATTAGTGTTCCTGGTACGCCTTATAACGGTACAGATTTAAGAAATATTATTTCTTCTGTCGTGGGATTAGCTAGTTATAATGAAATGCTCCCAAACAGTGTTATCTATCCCTCAGATAAAAAATTCTTTATACTGGGAAAAATAGAATTTTTAGAGGGAAAAAATGGCTAATCCAATATTTGATCCTCAAATATTTATTAATTCTCTTCCTAAAGGATCTGGACAGCGTGAGGACGAATTTTCTATTATTGCTAGTATTGGAGCTAGTGTTGGTACTGATCTTATTCAAGAATATGCTTTAATAGTCATGGAAGAATTAGATCTTGATAATCCAAATTGGAATCCAATTTTTACCCTTGATGAATGGTGTGTTGCTTTTGGTATAGATGATTTAATTAATGATCCAAGATACGATGATGATGAGTTTAGAAATTATCTAGTTAGGTTTTATAATAGAGTATTATTATCTCGTCCTTTTCCTATATCTATTAATAAGTTAAATATCTTGTTTAATGATTATTCTGATCTTGGCGTTAGTATCAAATTTGATAATGACTTTATCGTAGGTCTTAGTATTTTAGGAGGCGATGAATATTTGGGATTGCCTGGATCTTCATCTATTATTAGTATTGATCCTAAGGTAAAATATTTCAAATATTATCCTGTGGTAGTAAGGTTATTGCTACGAATTTTACCTATTAATGCGAGTATTAAAGTAGATTATCCTTTTGCTTTTAGTGGAGAAGTTCCCCCTTATAATACTTTTCAGATAGCTCATGATTGTAATGCTCCCTATCAAGTGACTGATACAGAATTAATTTATGCAAAAGGAGAATTTGAAATCAATCAATCCTCTGTCCTTAGCTTAGAATCTTATAATTTTCTTGTAAAAAAAGAAGTGATCTTTGATCTTATTCCCTTTCGTCCTCGTACAAAAGCTATAAAGTCCTTATACTTATCTTTTTTTGTTCTTAATAGCACGGCTCAAGTTATAACAGTAAATCTCATCTTGCAAGATCCTACCAACGCAGCTCAAGAAAGTTTCACCTATACCCTTAGCGATATTGCTTCAGATAGATGGACGGCTGTCTTAATCAAGATTCCTGATTTAGCAAGAGCAAACAATATCAAATCACTAAGTTTACAAAGTGATAAAAATATCAACGATTCCTACAATCAATTTTACATAGATCAAGTAAGGATCTACACAGGAGACCAAAATAAATCTAGTGATTTATATATAGAAACAGAATTAGATTATATAGTCATATAGCACCCCCCGCTTAATTGGCTATAGAAAGCTAGGAACACCCTGCTATAGCATGGGGTACGGTACATCTATAAAAAAATAACTTAGTGATTATCCAGCTCCTTACGACATCCTGTCGTCGCTGGATTTCGGACATCCTGTCCTTAGGAGTAACAAAAATGAAACAATTTACTGATGGTAGTAATAAATTCCCTTTGGTGGAGAAGAGTGCCTCGTCTTCAGGATCTTCACCCACAGCTGCTAATTTTAATGGACCGACTGCCGAGTTAGTCGCTATCGTAAAAGCTGCTAATATTCCTCTCGATCCTCTTAGTGGATCATCGAATGGATCAGACGGAAAACCCCTTATGGAGAGCGAATCCAATCAACAAGTTTTGAGAGCGATACAAAATCTCGATCAACAAACTTATCTTAAATCTTCAGATGATAATAATGCTATTATACAAAATATCATAGGCACAGGTATTGTTAAGGGCTTGACTGTGAGTAAAACTGACATCTTAAAAGTAAGCATAGCTGAAGGCTTGGGTTATGATAATTTAGGAAGACAAATTTTAGTAGAGAGTCCTATTATTGTTGACCTCAATGGCGAAGCCTCTGCTACAGAAAAAACGATATCCTTAGCATTACGTTATTCTATTATCCCTGCTGATTATAAAGTAGGAGATAAAACCCCTAATTATAAAGATACCGTTTCTATTACTCCTGTCTTTGGTGCTAATATCCTAGATAAGGATTTAGTGATCGCTGAGATAATGATTGATAGTACAGGTATTACTACGATTACGATGAACCCCCCTCTTGTAACTTTACCTGATTTCAAACAAGACACCACAAACTTTAAGAACTGGGTTTCTAGCTTTTCAGGATTAGTTGGTTATACAGAAATACGCATAGGTTCTGAAGATCCTTTAGGACGGTGGACTGTGGCTGATAATGGTGTGGGGACTTATAGCCCTAAGCCTAATGTGAGATCTATCCTCGTTGAACTAGTGGGTGGAGACGACGGATCTGGTGGTGGTGGTGGTGGTTTTGCTATTGACAAAGCACATAATAAGCCTATGAGTGGAAAAAATGGAGAAGCAGGAAAAGCAGGTAATAATACTATTTTTCTTGATAGTATTGCTTTAGGGGCTGAGGTGAGTAGTGCTGGTGGTAGGGGTGCTATCTCACAGTCTCAGGGGGATAATACTGGAAATCATTTAGTTCCTGGTGGGGGCACAAGAGGTGGATCTGGTGGTGGTGGTTCTATAAATCAAAAAAGACTCCCTGGAGGAAACGGAAGTGATGGAATAAATAAAGGAGGTGCTAAGTGGACAATAGTAGATGGGATAATAGGCAAAGGACAAGACGGTTACGCACCAGTTTCACCTCTACCTATAGGTGGAAGTCCAAATTTTAATGTAAAACCTGCTGAAACAAAAACAGCCTTCTACCCTATCTCACAAGAATCATTATCTTTTACAGTAGGAAAGGGAGGATTAGGAGGAAAAGGAGGTCTTGGAATAGTTCACTCTTGGATGGATCCTGACAGGAAAATTCCTTCAGGAGAAGATGGACAGAAAGGAGCTGATGGATATATCCGTATTTATGAGTTTGGTATCCCTGAATATGTAACGAAAGAGCTTTTTTTACCCAGTGATCCCAAACACCAACAACTAGCATTATTAAAAGATCAATATTTCTATGCAGATATAGATAATGACACGGTATTAAAAGCAAATCTCAAACAACAAATTAAAGATATTCGTGACGAATTAAATTAAGATTAAAAAGATAATAACAAATAAGAGAAGAACTAAAACTTCAAAAACAAGCTAATGATGAAATGAAACAAAAACAATCTAAACAAACTAATACAAAAACTTCATCATAAAAAACTACAAAGGGGTATACTATGGAAAATAGACTAGCAAACATAGAAGCTATTCAACTGAAATTATCCGAGTCAGTGATAAAGCTTTCTACTACATTAGATAGTTTTATTAAGTATTCTGAGGATATGAAGGCAAAGCAACTAGAAGCTTTAGAGAAAAAAGTCGACGACTTAGAAGTTAGAGTCCGTCAAAACACTAAATTTATGTATCAGGCTATTGCTGGAATTACTGTTTTATTATTTATCATAGAACAGGGATTTAAATATATTACAAGTTAGGCCTAAAAATGAAAAACAATATATTAAATACCATCACTGGCTTATGTGGATTTCTTATTTGGATCTATTTGGTAAGAGACAACACGGAGCAGGCTGTCGATCTTGCTCTAGGTATTTTGCTTATGCTCATTGGATTTGGTGGTAGAGATACCATCATCGATATTATTAAATCTTGGAAAGGGTAATAAAATGTTAAATATGAAATTAGATCAAGCAGGAAGAGACTTTATTATGAAGCACGAGGGGGATATCCCTTACGAGTATTTTTGTCAAGCAAAAGTCCCAACGATAGGTATAGGCGTAACAACAAAAAATCTAACTCCTGAAGAATTAGGCAAGCTAAAATATATTCCTTTATCAGAACTCAAACAAATCAAAAACGTGCCTCCTGTTATTTTTAATGGAGAGGTCAGAACTATCGACAAGGACACCATAGAATCTATCTTTACAAGAATGGTAACGACCTTTGAAAAAGCTGTTAATAAACACGTCAAAGTTCCTATAACTCAAAATCAATTTAATGCTCTTGTTTCCTTTGCCTACAATGTGGGTATTGGCAATGCTAAAAAGGGTTTTAGATCATCAAGCTTGTTAAAAAATATCAACAAAGGACAAGCCAACAATACAGAAGTTATTACTTGGTGTTTTAATCAGTGGACTAAAGCTGGTGGAAAAATAGGAGTCCTCGCAAAAAGACGAGAACAAGAAACGAACTTTTATTTCAAAGAAGCCTAAGATGAAAGCCGTTTTAAGCAGTTTTATTGTTGGCGTGCTTATCGGTGGTGGGGCTATTTATTTATTTCTAAATCAATACTCCGTTCCTCGTGCTAGTATAAAAGTAACTGCGTCACACCCCCAAACCAAAATTACAGACGAATCTCTTGAGGTAAAAACAACATATAAGACGGTCAAGGCAGTTGCCTTGTTTACGGCAGATAAGAAAGGAACTTTCACCAATGAGATCACCATAAACAGACAAGATCTCCAATACAAACATTCGTTTGTTTTCCAAGTCGGATATTTGATTACTAGTAAGACTCCCTTACTAGATATTGCTTACTCTTACGAAAATCTAATTGTCTCTGCGAAAGTCGGTTATAGTTTTCGATTAAAGGAATTAGATTATGGTTTTGGGATTGGTGGGAAACTTAGTTTTTAGGGGATGGTCATCCCTTTCTATACAATATAACAATGTAAATACATATACAATAAACAGTTATATATAAGTTTTCTTTTTACAATATCTTTATTGATTAAATAAAAATATCATGTTATCATAAGGTATCCCAATTTCATATGCCACCTATTGAGGCATGCCCCAATTTAGACTCTGTCCATTTTTATGGGCAGAGTTTTTTTAATGAATCTAATAATTTAGCTTAGGAACATCCTTTAGGATAGGAACATCCTTTAGGATAGGAACATCCTTTAGGATAGGAA
>CAMQSH010000151.1 GCA_947036575.1 uncultured Brevinema sp.
ACAAAATCCATCATTCCTAATTCTTCTACAGTCATTTTTTTGAAAACAGCTATTGCTAACACATCAACTCTCAAAACAGCATCTTTAGTTCCACAAATTTGTCCACCGAGAAGGACTCGTGTTTTTTTATCATAGATTAGCTTAATATACAATTTTGATGGATTCGGTACATAAGAAGTATGGTTATAATCAGTAATAAAATTAGTTGCGTAATTAAGTCCTAATGTTTGAGCTTCATGCTCGCTAAGTCCTGTACGTCCTACTTGAAAATTCTTAAAGCGTAATGCTGAAGAACCAAGAGTACCTTGGAATTTTTTATCTTTATTTACAAGAATATCTCCTAAGAGACGTCCTAATTTGTTAGCAGTAGTCGCAAGAGGAATATAGCTATCTTGATTGAAGGTAGCATGTTTGACAGTAGCACAATCTCCACCAGCATATACATCTGGAAGGTTTGTTTGACAGTATTCATCTATCATAATAGCTCCATTTGGGAGCATATTTAATCCTATGTCACTACACCATTGTGTAGAAGGGATAAATCCTGTTGCTATAATAACTAAATCAGCACTATAAGCACCTTTGTCAGTGATAACTTGTTGTATATTTCCATTACCTTTGAACATAGTAACAGTTTCTTCTAGGAGAAGTTGAACGCCAGATTCTCTGATACTTTTTTCTAAATGTTCTGTCATTTCAGGATCAAATACACGCCCACTGACACGATTTTCTCTTTCAATAACGGTCACACTCTTTTCTTGATGTATCATTGCTTCAGCAGTTTCTAATCCAATAAACCCACCACCAATAATTACAATTCTTTTAGCGGTACGGAGAGCTTCTTTGAGCTGAATACCATCTTGCATTTTGGTGAGGGTTACAATACCTGGAAGATCTATGCCTTCAATTTGTGGAATAAAAGGATGTGCTCCAGTAGAAATTAATACTTTATCATAATTTAATATTTTTGTAGTATCTGTTTTACTATCAAATACGCTTACTGTTTTGTTGATAGGATCAAGCTTAGTAGCTTCATGATGTAGTAATATATTAATATCACTTTTTTGAAAAGCTTCTAAAGATCGAGCTATCATATTGTCTGGATTGTTAAACTCATCACCTATATAGTAAGGAAGACCACATGCTCCAAAAGAAACAAGATCCCCTTTTTCCAAGACTGTAATAGTCGCTTTTGGGTGACTTTTACGTAAACGAGAAGCGGTAGACATGCCCATTGCATTGCCACCAATAATAATAAGATGCATGATATTTCCTTTTGTTCTAATAATTTTAATTAAGTATTTTGATTAGTTTCGACTAATTATTATATTTTTCTATATCTAGAGTACCTAGTTCTTTGTCTATACATACGGCTGAGATCATTGCTCCATTTACATTACTCATGGTACGAGCCATATCAATCAGGGGATCAATAGCTAATACAATAGCTAATAAATGAAAATGTTCACTCATCCCTATTCCAGCAAGCATGATGGACGCAGCCATTGTTGCACTGCCGGGAATACCAGCAATTCCTAAAGATCCTAACATAGCAATAATAAGTACCATAAAGATAAAACTTGCATCAATAGGAGCACCTGTCATAATAGCAATCATAACAGCTACCATTCCTGGGAAATAACCTGCACACCCATTCATTCCCATGGTAGAACCTAAAGATGATACAAAATTAGCAGTTCCTGTATTAACACCAAGCTCATTTTCTAAGGTGGATATGGTTACTGGTAACGATCCAACAGAAGATCTGCTTGAGAAAGCCATTAAAAGAGCAGGACCAGATTTTTTGAAGAAGGTAATAGGATTGAGACCATGAAATATAAGGATAATAGCATATACGAACATCATTAAAAGACATGCTACATAAATTAAAATAATGAATAAGAATGCTTGTTGAATAGCTGTTGTACCATTAGAAATCAAAGTACGGGACATAAGTGCAATCACGCCATAAGGCATAAATTTTACAATAGTCATTGCCATAGACATTACGATTCTGTATAGAGCATCAATGAGATCTGCAAATAAATCTAAGACTCGTTTGTATTTTTCTTTAGAACGCATAATACGTGCTGATGAGCCTACTAGAGAGGAGAAAATAACAATAGCAATCACATTATTATCATTCATTGCTTTGATAGGATTTCGAGGGATGAGGTTTAGGAATACTTGAACAAGATCAACGACATCACGGGAAGTTCTAGTAGTTTGACTAACGATCATATTTGATCCGAGATTGGTGAAAATTGATAAGAGAATTCCTATTAATGTAGCAATACCAGTGGTAAACATTAACCAAAATAATGTACGTTTTACTAAGGAAGAAATATTAAGATCGCTTTTTAAGGTTAGAATTACTTGGATGAGTGATATTATGATAATAGGGAATACTAGCATTTGGATAAATGCTACAAAAGCAGATCCAAATAAGCCGTACCAAGTAATTATTTCTTGTATCCAAGGAGATGATTTTATTGTTGTGGTATCAGGAAACTGAGCGACTACTTGAATAAGGAATCCTAGAGATATTCCTAAAACTAATCCCACAAACATACGTATAGAAAAAGATATTTTTTTCTGTTCTAATACTTTCATAACAAAAAAACAAGAAATCAATACTCCTAAAAATATAAAAGTAAGTGGCTCTGATAACTTGAGAAAATTAGTAAACAATGGTGTATTTAACATAATAAAACTCCTAAGTATTATATTAGTAGTATACCATTATTTTTGTCATAGTGCAATCCAAATATTATAAAAATATCTATTATATTGCTTTGATAAAATTTATTTTGATGTCCCAATCGATTTGATTGGTATTTTCTATATTGGGATTGAATGCTTGAAAAATATCTTGTCCATTATTTTCTGAGATTAAAGCTATATAAACAGGAATAGCAGAACTTTCTTGTAGATAGATAGCTTGATTGGAAGAAACAGTTTTAATATGTGTATATATGTAGGAAAGAGAATTGTGAGTATTTTGATATAAGATTATTTCACCACCATTTTTGACAGTATAAAGATCTGAAAAAATTAGATTTCCATCATAAGCCCAAGTATGGTATATATTATCTTTAATATCGTTAAAAAATGGGTTATTTGGTTTTGTTGGGGGTTGGATGAAAGTACATTTTAGCATAAGCATTATTAAGATAGTGATAATATGTCTCACGATTCCTCCTGTTAATTTGTAGTAATTCAAATATACACAACTTTTTTTTAGAAAGCAAGAATAAATAAAAAATACCCTAGCTATACCAAGGTGTTTTTTACGAGAATTATAAGCTTTTGATAATATAGGGACTGAGAAAGATTTGTTTTTTAATAGTTACAAAGCTATGAGAGTACATTTTAATGAATCCAGCGTAAAAAGTTTTACTTTTTACGCTGGATAACTATTTTTTACTCGTAATATATTTTCTGAAAATAGTACATGCTCATAGTAAGTCTGTTGTGTACCATTTTTTAAAAAACGAGAGTCTCAAATATTTCTATTTAATTCCTATACCTAAATATAGTAACTTACTTATCCAGAAAAATTTATAAACTGCTATGAGTAACTATATAAATATACTTCTGGATGAAGTATAAAAACAAATATCTAGTCAAAAAAAGTAAGGTATATACACATATAAATAGTACTTTTAGTAATAAAAAAAGAATTATCAATAGATAATCCTAACTTTATATAAAAGTAACGGATAAAAATAAAAAGACTTTTTATTATCTTTTGAAAAATGGTACATATTATTATAACTTACGTTGATATTTTCGTGCAATAATTATCGTTTATAGATAGTGTTTTACAATGTTTAGCTATATTTATTAACTTTATTTGATATTTTTTGATAAAAACACTTGACAAAAATATCTATTAATGTTAATATAAGGTGCATGCAAAAAACATAAAGGAGATAAAATATGTGTGAAATGATACGTAACTAAAAATAATAGAAAAATGAAATGTTTAAGATAAAAATATTTTATAACAATGTCAGGCGTAAAATATACATCTTATAAATATTCATCTTTTTCTAACATATGTAATTCCTTCAACTTACTCTGTAAGTCGTTGGATAATGGACTTTAGTCCCCCAAAATTATTAGCTATCACTCATATTTTTCTAACCCTGTTCGTACTTTGTACTTACTGGATAAGAAAAATTATTCGTTATCACTCATATTTTTCTAAAGGAGAATTTTTATGAAAAAACCAAATATACGGCAAAACTTTTATCAAGGTCAAAATGTTCTTGCTAACAATCTAAACACATTACAAGATTATTCTGATACAAACAGTAATTTATTAGTATCAGAATTATTAGGATCGGGTATTGTTGATGGCTTTGAAATCACTCATAAAGGAGGATTTACTGTTTCTATTACCAAAGGTGTTGCATTTGATAAAAATGGAAATCGATTGATCTTAGAAAAAGATACTGATGTACCTTTAACTACTCCTACCACTACTGGTATAGATAAAAGAATGAGACCTATTTTACTAGGAGTCAAATATTTTTATATAGAATCTGAACTAGTAAAAGATTCTCAAGATAGAAATACTCCTACTATTTTAACACCTAGTGTAGAATTTGTTATGGGAGAAACTCTAGATGAGAATGTTTTTTTATTAGCAGTAATTACCTTAGGGGAAAAAGCTATTATAGATATTGATAATAAGGCAAAAAAAATTATGACACTTGAACAACAAGTTTCTAAAACATCTTCTCTTACCACCACCACAAACCATGGGGATACTATAGCGAATATTGATGCTGATACTATGTCTATCCTTGCTGATAAATTAAATATTGATGCTAAGACCCTAGCGAGCATAGATTCTCCACTTATCAATCTCATTACTCAAAACCTACAGATTAATGGCACACCCTATATGGAAATCGGTAGTAACGATAATGGTCATTATGTAAAGTTCGAGTCTGGG
>CAMQSH010000152.1 GCA_947036575.1 uncultured Brevinema sp.
AAAGTAACGACTTTGCTTGTTTTTTATATTTTATTTAAATTTTATCTTTTTAAAGATACTGCAGATCCTAACATATTATCACTTGTTTGGATGGCACGAGAGTTGAATTCATAAGCTCTTTGAGCTACAATCATATCTACCATTTCTGTAATAGCAGAGACGTTGGACATTTCTAAAAAGCTTTGTCTCAATGCTCCAAATCCTTGAGCAGCAGGAGTACCTTCTACGGGAGCTCCAGAAGCAGGGCTTTCTTTAACGAGATTTTCTCCAAGGTTAGTTAATCCAGCTGGATTAATAAAACGTTGCAAGGTAATATTCCCAACTTCACGAGGATCATTTTCCCCAGCCACTTTAACACTAACTTCACCTGTTGGTGTGATAGTCAGAGAAGTAATTTCAAAATTATCTGGAAGTCGGGTTCTTGGTAATAAATAATAACCTTGAGAAGTAACAATGTCTTGATTGGCATCTATTTTAAAAGTACCATCTCTGGTGTAGGCAGTAGTGCCATCAGGCATTTCAACAGCAAAAAATCCTTCATCTTCAATAGCAATGTCAAGAACATTTCCTGTTTGTTGTAAGCTGCCTTGAGTATAAAATTTTTGGGTACCAGATACTTTTGTTCCGAGACCAGTTTGAATTCCTATAGGATGTTGTGTTACTTCAGAAGAAGGGGTTCCAGCAAGACGTTGTGTTTGGTATAAAAGATCTTCAAATTCAGCTCTAGTTCTTTTAAATCCTGTTGTGTTAATATTAGCTAAGTTATTTGAAATTGTATCGATATGGAATTGTTCCCCAACCATTCCAGACGCGGCTGTCCATAATGAACGCATCATAATAATATCCTCCCAGAGATTACTCTCATACTCTCTCTCTTTCAATTTTTAGAGTACTGCTCTATAAATATCGGAATTTTTGAAAAAAGCATTAGTGTTTTTTAATGATTTATCTTTTTTATGAGATTACACATTGTTTTTTTTATAAATATTGAGTATAATTAAATATGTTTTAAGATACAGTTATTTAATATTTAGTTAAGAGGTGAGATATGTCTACGATGAAAAATATTGAACAAGTTATTTCTCAAATTATGCATGATACAGATACTTACAAACCAGATTTGTACTGTGCCGAAGATGTATTTCAAGAATTGATAAAAAGACCGGATTGTCAGGTACACCCTATACAAAAAAACACAGTAGTGATGCTTCCTAATGTATATTGGACTTTAGATCCTGTTCTTACTGTGCCTAATATTGTGGCTCATACTCATAGAGGTGAATTAATTCTACAATATTTAGATTTAGTATCTCATTATATATTTGAAGAAAAAGGTTCTATTGATGAAGTTCAACAAATGGTACAAGAATTTATCAAAAACAAAAATAATTAATTAATATATTTCAAATAAAATTTTAGCAGGTAATTAAATGTTCCGTGTTATTTCTATTGATGGTGGAGGTGCTAGGACTCTTTTATCTACATATATTATTAGAGAACTTCAAATTTTGCTAAAAGAAGAAAATATTCTTTTCGAATTTACAGATTTTGATCTTTATGCGGGTACTAGTGCTGGATCTATCGTTGCATCATTTTTATCAATACACAAATCTCCTCAAGAAATATGTGAATTATTTGAAGAGATGATCCCTCATATTTTTCCCAGAGAAAGAAAAAAAATGTATACTAATTTGCTTCGTATGGGTGACTTTGGTATTCCTCGTATGGGTGCTGTTGGAAGTAAATATGAAACAAAAACATTAAATAATGTTCTAAATCAAGCTTTTCAAACGATGACCTTTCAGGATGTTTACAAAGAATATCAATCTCGTTTGATGATTGCTACAGTAGATATTAATCCTATAGGATCACGTATTCTCAAAACACCTTATGTCGCTTCTGCAGAAAAAGAACAATATATCTATTTAAAAGATGCTATTACAGCATCTTGCGCGGCACCTACTTATTTTGATCCTTATATATTAACCTTCAACAATCCTCATGCTAGTGCTCACACAAGAGAATTTTGTGGTGCTGATGGAGGGCTATTTTTGGGGAATCCAGCTATGGCAGCATTAATAGAAGGCTTACAATGTATAGAAGAAAAAGCAGACATCAACTATATGAATATTAAAAACATTAAAGTGCTTTCTATAGGAAGTCTTTTGTCAGGGATCCGTTACGAAATAAGACCTGCTTTTTGGTGGAAGTGGGGTATAGGAACAGGTTGGAAGGGAGCTCAATTTGTGGATAGTGTAATGGAAATCCAAAAAGCTCATGTTCATAATATGATGAAAAGACTAGTCCCAGATAATAATTACCTTCGTTTGGAATGTGATATGGCTGAAAAAATAGATATAGATTTAGATGTTGAACGCTATCAAGAGTTATTTCGTCTAAAAGCTCAAGAGCTAGTTAGAATTCAAAGAACAAAAATATTATCTTTTTTTAGAGATAATTAAAAAATAGTTAAAAAAGATAAAAATAAAGAGGTGTTTTTTGCACTATAAAGCATCCCCATTTAGTTCTATAAAACAATTTGTTCGACTTATAGAAAAAAGAATACCCCTAAATGTCAAAATCGTTGCTGAACTTCGTTTGATGTGGAAAGATATTATTGGTGAACACAATTTTAAAAAAAGTCAAGTTGCCAAATGTGAATACATTCCTAAAAAAGATAAAGACGGTAAAAACACAGGTGAATTTAGTAAACGTTTAGTAGTACATGTCAATGACACTACTTCTCCATCCGCATTAACAGCTTATGCGGCAGAATACTTAGAAAAAATCCCTAAGAGATTTAGGATTCATTCTATTCGTTTTCAATATTCTCATCTTCCTTTTATGGATCTTGAGCCTTCTCATATTCCTCAGACTCCCTTTATCGATGTCTCAGAAGAAGAAAGAAAACAAATCATTCAACAAGTACAATCTCTAGCTATGTCTCCAGATATTACCCAATCAATGATAGATTATTTGATAGTGCGTAAACATTTACAAAATAAAAAATGACAAATATCACAAAACTTACCCACTCCCTAAATATCCTGTTTCAACAAAGTTCTCCTTCTACCAAAATAGCTCTTGCTGTTTCTGGAGGTAGTGATTCCATGTTTTTGTTATATCTTTGTGCTCATATTTCAAAAAACATTACTGTCTTTCATGTCAATCATCAAACTAGACCAGAATGTCAAGAAGAATCTTTATTCATTAGTCGTTATTGTGGAGAATTAGGAGTGGAATTTCAGGAATTAAAAGCTGAAAATTTGTCCTTGAATATGGGTGATTTTGAAAATAATGCTAGAAAAGAACGTTATAGACTTTTCACAGAAAAGGCAAAAGAATATAATATTACCCAAGTTTTAACAGCACATCATCAAGAAGATCTTATAGAAACTGTTTTTCTAAAAATCCTAAGAGGATCGCTAAATATTTTTATTCCTAAAAAGAGAGTATTAGATAGTAATTTGTCTTTAGAAATAATCAGACCCATGCTTTTTGTTTCTAAACATGAAATCGAATCTTATCTTAAAGAAAATGACATATTATATATAGAAGATAGTTCTAATAATGATAAAAAATATCTTCGCAATTTTTTACGATTGGAAATTATTCCTCTGCTCAAAAATAGAATAGATGGTTTTAGTAATAAAATTATTTCTTTATCAGAATCAAGAGAAGAAGAAGAAGACTTTTTATTTTCTTATACAAAACAAAGAGAACAAGATTTGTTTGTTGATAACAAATGCTCAGTACAGGGATTTTTGAAAGAACATATACTTATACAACAACGCCTCATACAGGATAAAATGATACATTGTTTTGGAGTGAGTATTTCTCGTGGTCATCTCTTGGAAATTATTTTATTAATACAGGGAAATCAAGATCATAGTATCGTACTATATAGCTCTTTTCACGGTGATTTATTAAAAGAAAATGGGGAAATTGTAATTAATTTAAATAATCCTCATAAAATGCTTGAAAAAAAATCATTTATCATTCATAATAAAGCAATATCATTGAAATTATCAGAATGGAACATAAAAAAAGTTGTGGGACAGGGGATAGTTTATACAATAGATGATGAAATTTATTTAAGAGTTCCTTTTGATGGAGAACGTATTTCTTGGAATAAAGGAACAAAAACAATAAGAGAGATTTTAAAAGATAAAAAAATCCCATCATCTCAACGAAAGTTTGCTCAAGTTATTATAAAAAATGATGTGGTTGTGGGTTTATGTGCTAATACTTTTGTTCATCTTCTCCCTAGCGTAAGAGCTACAAAAAATCAATTAGGTTTATTATTACAACACAATAAATATATATTTTACAATAAGGAACATTGTTGATGAAAAAATTAGAAGTTTTATTTACTGAGGAGCAGATCGCACAACGTGTAAGAGAAATCGCTCAAGATATCAACGATTATATAGGTAATGATGAAGCTGTTATTATTGCCAATCTTAAGGGTGCAATACCTTTTTATGCAGATGTTTTTCGCTGTCTTACAGGAAAAGTTCGTATGGATTTTATCGAAACACAAAGTTATGTTAATAATGCTAGTTCTGGACATGTGAAAATCACAAGAGATCTTTCAGAAAATGTGGAAGGTAAAAAAATAGTAATTATTGAAGATATTTTAGATACAGGGCTGACTTTTGAACATATTCTAAAACATATAAAACATTTTCACAATCCTAAAGAACTTAAGATCTGTGTATTATTAAATAAAGAAGAAAATAGAGAAGTTGTTATTAAAGCAGATTGGATAGGTTTTGAAATTCCAAATCACTATGTAGTAGGTTATGGATTAGATGATGAACAATATCTCAGAAATTTACCATATATAGGATATTGGGTATAAATTATTTGCTTTTATCTCAAATATTTTATACATTTATATCATAAAAACACTTAAAAAGGAATCAATAATGGATAA
>CAMQSH010000153.1 GCA_947036575.1 uncultured Brevinema sp.
AATATTCCCTACAAGAATTTAAAAAAATTATTTATACAGAAATAAAAAAGCATTTATAAAATATATAAATGCTTTTTTTTATGATAATAATTTTTGTTGTTCTTTTGATATAGGAAGATATAAATCAAATTTGACTCCTCCCAACACACTATTTCCTATATAAATTTCCCCTCCTAACTCTTCTAACATTTTTTTTACTAAAGTTAACCCTAGCCCTGTTCCATTTTTTTTTGTAGTAAAATACGGATCAAAAATTTTATATTTTAATTCCGAAGACAGCCCTATTCCAGAATCATCAATAGAAATAATAATATGCGTTTTTGTATTAGATTCTTTTATAGATATTTCTATTTGTTTATATGGTACATTTTCTAATGATTCTATAGAATTCCTAATTAAATCTAATATAATTTGTTGTAATATATGTGGTGAAGTAAAAATTTTAGGAATAGTATCTATCTGAAAAAATAGTAGAATATTACACAAAGAAAGTTCAGGAGCTAATAAATTTGTAATAGTATCAATTACATGAGACACTTCTGTGAATTCTAATATTGGCTGAGAGCGTCTTGTAATATTCAAAAAATTATCTAATACTTTTAACAATCTATCTGATTCTTGCTTGACAATATCTAAATATGTTGTGATTTCTAAAGGTACTTTTAATTTTTTATTGTTAATCTTATAAGTTAATAATTGTGTATGAAAATCAATCGCAGAAAGAGGATTCTTGATTTCATGAGAAATACCAGCTGCTAAATTTTCTAAGGCAAATAAGCTATCTTTTGTTTTTGTAGTTATATCATCAGTAAAATATGTTGTTAATTCTGTGATATAAATAATAGTAGATTGATCTATTTCTTTCTTTAAAATATTAAAGACTCTATCTTTTTTATAAAAGTCTTGAACACATTGAACCCCTGTTTTTTCTAATAATAAAGTGAAATCAGAGAATTCTTTTGTTAATTCATTAAATAGATGATTACTATAAATATTTTTTTTATCTATATATAAACATACTGCAGTTGGGCTTAATTCAATAATATTAAGTAAAGAATGTTTTTCATAAAGTAATTCTTTACTTAATTCTATTAAAGCATTTTTTTGTAATTTAGGCAGTGTTTTTATTGCTTTTTTTAAAAATCGCTCATTTCGATTTAACATTATTCCCTCTATAATTATAACTAATAAATTCATTTTTATTAGTATTATTCCGATAAATATATGTGTATTTTATAACAAAGAAGGCATCATCGTGGATAACAAAAAGGCAAAATATGAGCGATTTGTACTCAATCAAAAAAATGAAGTTAGCTCCATTGAAAAAGATATCACAAACCTCAATCATCAATTATCAAAAGATATAACAGCAAATCGTTATATTGCTATTGTAATTATTACCCATAAGATAAAACTTATAGACAAATTTTATCAAAAAAATAGCTATTACCACTCCCTTTTTAATAAAAATAATGATATGATTCTTGATAAAATTCGTAGAATATTTAATGAAATAACTTTTTTGTTAAAACAACACTTTAGTATAAATTTAATGCCTGAAATATCAAAGCCAGAATCTTATTTAAATAATTTAAGAGAATTAACTAACTATAGAATGTTTAATTTAATTTCAGCATTAGAAAAAGCTTGCTATAATTTAAAAAATCTCTATGGTCCAACATCTAAATATATAGTAACAGTATCTATAATTTATGGAGATATATGTGGTTTTTCTATTAATAATATAGACTTCCAAAAAGTTTTAACAATATTAAAAGATCTAAAGAATTCAGAATATAAAATAACAAAAGATCTTTTTGATCAAGTATTAGAAATGGTAGATAAGGCAGGAAGTTTTTACATTGATGCTTATAGTATTTCTAATGATAAAGATGTATTGAGAAAAAGCATACAAACACTATCTTTTTTAGAAAATATTTATAGAATTACTAATAATACAGATCCTTTACCAGAACTTAAGAGAAAAAAAGAAACTTGTGAAAGACTCCTTTTTGGCTAATATTGAATTTTAGAAATTTCTTTTTCTTTTTCTTTTAGTTGTTGTTTTAATATTTGAGAAAATTCTTTCCAATTTTTTGTAATATGTTTCTCTAATTTTGGATCTAATTCAAAAACATATTGTACTTGACTAGATTTTGAAACGATTCCACTTTCATCTAAAGGAACAGGATGATTAATCTCTAAAATATTAAAATTTGTGTCTAAATAATACATTGTTAATGGCAAATATGTATTTTTCATCCAAAATGAAACTTTTCTTGGAGCTTTATTAACAAATAACATTCCCTGAGAATCTTTAGTCCATTCTTTTCTATACATCAATCCAGTAGCCTGCTCTACAGGGGTAATGGCTAGTTCTATATTATAAGGTTGTCCTAAAAATATAAACGCCATAATAAGTGCTGTTTTCATATGAAAACTCCTTGAAAATTTAACTACTTTATAATTTTATCATAAATTATATAAAATATCAAGAATTAAAAGAGTTTATATATAAAGATAATGGAGGGACTATGTCTCAATTTTTAGAATCAAATATGTTAGTACCTATGGTTATTGAACAAACTAGTAGAGGCGAACGTTCTTATGACATATATTCTCGATTGCTCAAAGAGCGTATTATTATGCTCAATGGAGCTTTTGAAGATAATATGTCAAATTTAATTGTATCTCAATTATTATTTTTAGCTGCTGAAGATCCAGAAAAAGACATTGAACTATATATTAATTCTCCAGGTGGTGTCATCACTTCTGGAATGGCTATTTATGATACTATGCAATTTATTAAACCTGATGTTGCTACTATCTGTATGGGTCAAGCTGCTTCTATGGGTGCGTTTATTCTTTCTTCTGGAGCACAAGGGAAAAGAAAATCATTACCAAATGCTCGTATTATGATTCATCAACCTAGTGGTGGTGCTCGGGGCATGGCTGTAGATATTGAAATACAAGTCCAAGAAATTTTACGACAGCGTGAAATGTTAAATAACATTATGGCCAAAAATACTGGTAAATCTGCTAAAACATTAGAAGAAGATATGGATAGAGATAATTTTATGTCCCCTTATGAAGCTATGAAATATGGCTTGATTGATACTGTTATCGAACCAACTTCAAAATAAAAAATTATATAAAGATAATGGAGGGACTATGTCTCAATTTTTAGAATCAAATATGTTAGTACCTATGGTTATTGAACAAACTAGTAGAGGCGAACGTTCTTATGACATATATTCTCGATTGCTCAAAGAGCGTATTATTATGCTCAATGGAGCTTTTGAAGATAATATGTCAAATTTAATTGTATCTCAATTATTATTTTTAGCTGCTGAAGATCCAGAAAAAGACATCGAATTATATATTAATTCACCTGGTGGAGTTATTACTGCTGGAATGGCTATCTACGATACTATGCAATTTATTAAACCTGATGTCGTCACTATTTGTATGGGTCAAGCTGCTTCTATGGGTGCGTTTATTCTTTCTTCTGGTGCAGCAGGGAAAAGAAAATCATTACCAAATGCTCGTATTATGATTCATCAGCCAAGTGGTGGAGCCCAAGGAATGGCAACAGATATCGAAATACAAGCTCAAGAAATTTTACGTATGCGTGAGATGTTAAATAATATTATGGCAAAACATACTGGTAAATCTGCTAAAACATTAGAAAAAGATATGGATAGAGATAATTTTATGTCACCTTATGAAGCTGTAAAATATGGCTTAATTGATACTGTTATTGAACCAACTTCAAAATAAAGAGAATATTATGTCTAAAAAAACAAACAATAATGATATTTGTTGTAATTTATGTGGATTACATAGTAATGAAACAGTCATGTATAAAGATTCTGATACAAATACTTTTATTTGTCAAGAATGTTTATCCCGAGCTACTGAATTTGCACAAGATCATAAATTTAACACTAAAGAACAATTTGATGCTTTACCTAAACCTCTTCAGATAAAAAATCTCTTAGATCAATACATTATTGGACAAGATCATACAAAAAAAGTATTATCTGTCGCTGTGTATAATCATTATAAAAGAATTTTTAGTCCAGATCTTTCCCGAGATGGTATAGAGCTTGACAAGAGTAATGTTCTTCTTATAGGTCCTACAGGATCTGGAAAAACATTGTTTGCAAAAACTATTGCCAAATTATTAGATGTTCCTTTTGCCATTGCAGATGCAACAACATTGACAGAGGCAGGATATGTGGGAGACGACGTAGAAAATGTTTTACTACGTCTTTTACAAAATACCGCAGGTCATAATGTAGACGACATTCATAATTGGGATCCTATTGTAGAAAAAGCTCAATATGGAATCATATATATTGATGAGATTGATAAAATTGCTCGAAAAGGTGAAAATGTTTCTATTACTAGAGATGTTTCAGGTGAAGGCGTACAACAAGCTCTTCTCAAAATGATTGAGGGAACTGTTGTTGGCGTACCTCCTCAAGGGGGACGAAAACACCCTCATCAATCAAAAATCATGATAGATACAACAAATATTCTCTTTATTTTAGGTGGAGCTTTTGTTGGTATTGAAAGTATTATTAAACAGCGTACGGGTAAAAACACCATAGGTTTTAAAGATCTAGAAAACTTAAATAAAGATAATGAACAGTTATTATCTTTATTGGAACCTCATGATATTGTAAAATTTGGACTTATTCCTGAGTTTATAGGTCGTGTTCCCGTAATCACAGTATTAGAAGAGTTAGATGAAGATGCTTTATTAAAAATATTAGTAGAACCAAAAAATGCTATTATTAAACAATACACCAAATTATTAGCTTATGATAATATTGAACTAGTATTTAATAAGACTGCCTTAAAAGAAATAGTCAAAAAAGCAAAAAAGAGAGAAAGTGGTGCTAGAGGTTTA
>CAMQSH010000154.1 GCA_947036575.1 uncultured Brevinema sp.
ATAGATTCTTTTACGATTTCTAAATTAATATTTTGTTGTTTGAATTTTAAAATTTGTTCTTTTGAGATTTTGGAGTCGGTAATAATAGAAAATATCTTCTCTGTTGGGAGCCACAACCAAGTGTACATTTTTCCAATTTTTTTAGATTCTGCTAATAAATAGATCTGACCATTTAATTCAGAAATAGCATGTTCTGCCATATTTTTTTGGATAATAGTTCGAGAAGCACCTTTGTTAGCGTCTATTCCTTCAGTACCCAAAAATAATTTGTTGATATGGAAATTTTTAATAAATATATCAGAAAATTCCCCAACTAATGCCTGATCTTGATGTTGTAAAACCCCTCCCACACAAATAGTGGTAATTTGAGGCTGTTTTAATAATTCTGTGAGGATAGGAATAGAATTAGTGATGACTGTTAATCTTTTGAATTTGTGTAGATATTTGCACATGTTGAAGGTAGTCGTTCCAGCACCAATAAAAATAGTATCATCATTATTAATAAAAGAAACTGCTTTGTAGGCAATCATCTTTTTTTCTAAATTTGTAGCTTGTTGATTGTCATTAATATTACTTAACTTACCTCTTTTATAAGAGAATCCATAGGTAGTCGCTATATTTTTACAAATATTTCTGAGTACGGGAATACTATATTCAAAAATTTGGGCTAATTCAGAAATAGGGATAGAATCTCTTGTTGCTAACAATTCTAAAATCTTTTCATCAATATTATTAACTATTTTTGGCATAAAAAGCACCTTTGTTTTTTCTTTTATTATACTGTTTGAAATATAAAATGTCAATAAAGAATAATAAAATATAATATTATTATTTAAAATGCTGTTTTATATGTAGATAAATATCTTTTTATAAATAATAATATAGGTATTGATATTTCTTATTTTTTGTTGTAAAATGAAATATAGATAAATTTTTTTAAGGAGATTAGCATGATAGAAAAGATTGTATCTCAAAATCGTGAAAAAAATCAGGGAGGATTGATCTGTATTTGTTCTGCTCATCAAGATGTAATACACGCTACTTTTAGTTTCTTATCAAAAAATCCTACTGTTAATATTTCTATAGAGAGTACTGTTCAACAAGTCAATCAAGATGGTGGATACACAGGAATGACCCCACAATCTTATAGTGATACCGTACGTAACATTGCTAAAGAGTATAATGTTTCAAAAGAATCTTATATTTTAGCAGGGGATCACCTAGGGCCTAATGCTTGGAAACATATGACAGCTAAAGAAGCAATGGATAAGAGTTTAGTTTTAGTCAAAGAATATGTCAAAGCCGGTTATACCAAATTACACATAGATCCGAGTATGTCTTGTAGTGATGACCCTACGCCATTGCCTTTAGAAGTAATTGCCGAGCGTACAGCGATGATGATACAAGAAGCTGAAAAAGCGTCCAATGATGCCTTTGGGAAATCTGATCAATTGTTTTATGTTATTGGTACAGAAGTTCCTGTTCCTGGTGGTTCTCAAGAACATGAAGATCATGTCAGTGTAACTCCTTTAAAGGAAGTTGAACAAACCATAACAGTTATTAGAGAATATCTAGAAAAATATAACTTACTCCATATTTGGCCAAAAGTAAAAGGGGTTGTCGTACAGCCTGGAGTAGAATTTGGAGATGATTTTGTTTTTGCTTATAATCAAAATCAAGCAACACATCTTTATCCAGCTTTATTACCTTATAACCACTTAGTATATGAAGCACATTCTTCAGATTATCAAACGACACAATCTTTATCTGAATTAGTCAAAGATCATTTTAGTATTCTAAAAGTTGGACCAGAATTAACTTTTGCTTGGAGAGAAGCGTTATTTGCTCTTGATATGATAGAACAAGAAAATCCTGCTATTACTAACAAATCTAATCTTAGAAAATTTATAGAAACAGAAATGAATACAGACCCTAAGTATTGGGGTGCATATTACAAAGGAACAAAAGAAGAACTAGAATTCAAAAAAATATATAGTTTGAGTGATAGAATTCGTTATTATTGGAATTATCCTTCAATCACTACCAAAGTCAAAGATAGTTTACTAAGTTTGGACAAAGCATTAACATATTCTTTGGTATCCCAATATCTACCTTGGGTTTTAGAATATAACGAAAAGTATAATCATTCTGATTTTTCTGCACAGCGTATTTTACGTTGGGGTGTAGAAAGAGTAATTCAAAAATATTTCAATGCAACATCTCTTAAAAAATAAATTATAAAAAGGAAAATAATATGTGGAATAAAATACAACAAAACCCTATGGACCCTAGTTATGTTCATACCCTTAGAGAAATTAAACAACAACCTTCTTGCTGGAAAAAAGTAGCAAAATTAGTTTTAGAAAATACTGAATTAAAAACATTTTTTACAGATGCTATTAAAGATATAGACAGACCTATTATTGTGTCTGGTGCGGGATCTTCAGAATTTGCGGGACAAAGTATTTTGGATACCTTGAGTAAACTGACCAATAGAAGAGTGCTAAATGCACCCACTACAGATATTGTTACCAATCCTAAAAAATATACTATCCCAAAAGAGCCTTCATTGATGATCTCTTTTGCACGTTCTGGAAATAGTCCAGAATCTGTGGCTTCTGTTGACCTTATCAAACAAGTATCACCTACTACTAGACACCTTCTTATCACTTGTAACGAAAATGGTTCTTTAGGCACTATGAAAGCTGATAATATTTTCAATCTCATCTTACCAAAAGAAACTAATGACGAATCTTTAGTGATGACAAGCTCTTTTTCTTCAATGATATTAGCAGCAGTTTTGTGTGGGTATTTTTCAAACAAAGAATATGCTTATGATTGTGTAGAAAAAATTTGTGAATCCACAGAAGAAATATTCAAAATAAAAGGCGATTTAATAAACAATATTGTTAAAAATAACGATATTGAACGTTTCCAATATCTAGGATCTTCCGATGCTTATGGTTTGTTAACAGAAGGACACTTAAAAATGTTAGAAATGACAGATGGTCAGAATCCAACAAGAATAGATTCTTTCTTAGGATTGAGACATGGACCACAAGTTTTTGTAAATAAAAATACTGTTGTTACTGCTGTGCTATCTAACGATCCTTATGTTTATCAATATGAGATTGATATGCTCAAAGAATTACAAGCCAAAAAACAAGGATATGCTTATGTTATTGTAGGGAATCTCCCAGCAGATGTAACATTACCAAACGCTGTTGTTATTCCTAGTGGTACTACTGACGAATTTTTCAGATTATTACCATCAGTTGTTGTGGTACAATTATTAGGAATGCTCAAAAGCTTATATTTGGGTTTATCCCCAGATGCTCCTAGTACCTCAGGTACTATTAATAGAGTGGTTCAAGGGGTAAATATTTACCCATTAAATAAATAATATATTTAAGGATATATAGATGAAGGCTATTAAAGCAAAACAAATTTTTAATGGAATATCTTTTTTATATAATAGTGTGATGATATGGGATCAAGACAAAATTATTGCTCTGGGTGACGAATTTTTATTGACAGAATATAAGATAGATGATAAAGATCTTATACAAACAGATAATATGGTCATTCCTGGATTTGTTGATATTCAAGTAAATGGTGCTGGTGGTGCTGACTTTTATGGGGAAGGGCTTACTATAGAAACATTACATAAAATGTCTAGCACATTACATAAATATGGTTGTACCTCGTATTGTCCTACCTTAATAACAAGTACAGACGAAGATATCAACAAGGCATTAAATTTAGCTAATAGTTTGACAGACTCTACAGCAATGGGTGTTATTGGTTTACATATTGAAGGTCCTATGTTTTCTCAAGAACATAAAGGAGCTCATAATCCTGAATTAATACGTGTTTTATCTTCTGAATTGATAGATAAAATCTGTCAATCTAATGTCAAAATCGTATCTTTATCTCCAGAAGTAGCACCTTTGGAATATGTAACACGTCTAACAAATGCTGGAATAAAAGTATCTGTAGCTCATACTAATGCTACCTTAGATCAAGTACGCAAAGCTGAAGCTAAAGGTTCTTGTTTGGGAACCCATTTGTATAATGGAATGAGTAGATTTAATTCACGTGAACCAAATACTGTAGGGGCATTACTTACAAGTAAAACTTCTTATTCTTCTGTAATTCCCGATGGAAATCATAGTGATTTTAGTTCTGTCATCATGGCACACAAATGCTTAGGCGATCGTTTGATTACTATTACTGATGGGATTTTAGCAATGGGAACAGATATCAAAAAATTCAAATTAGGATTCCAAAACGTTCACATAGACGAAAAAAATCGTTGTGTCGGTGATTATGGAGGACTAGCAGGATCGATGATTACCCCTATAGAATGTTTACAAAACTTAGTAAACTTTTGTGAGTTTTCATTAGAAGAAGCGCTGGCTTCTTATACAAGTATCCCTGCAAAAGCACTAGGTATGGACGATAAAATAGGAAATCTCTCTCCCAATAATGATGCAGATTTTGTTATTTTAGATGATGAGCTTAATATCAAATCAGTCTATACAAAAGGAAATATCTTTTTATAGATAATTATATTTTACAATAATAAAACACACCTATACATTTGTATAGGTGTGTTTTATTATTATTTTATTTATAAATTGATAGATAAATATCCTAATATTCAAGATAATAATCATAACAACAAAGTTTATTTTTGCTGAAAAAATATTTTCTTAATACTATACCTAAAGAAATAGGAATGATGAAGAAATAACAAATCATGATGACTAGTGAAGTTGGTGTCCACCCTAATGAATTCATTAAGGCAACAGGCCCAATCCCTCCAATTACTCCGAATCCAGCAGCCTTTGTAGGCATTTCATAACCAAAAGCCCCTGTGATTATTCCCATAACTCCT
>CAMQSH010000155.1 GCA_947036575.1 uncultured Brevinema sp.
TGGATATGATGATGCTGGATATGATGATGCTGGATATGATGATGCTGGATATGATGGTGGTACAGGAAATACTCAAGGTTCAGCGGCTGTTGCTGAAGCTGTGACAAGAGCTGCAGCAGCAGTTCGATTAGCTGCTGATAATGCTGCCGTTGCTGCAGCTCAAATGTTAGAACAAGTGTCAGGGATAGCAAGACCAACACCTACAGATACGACTGTGAATCCGACTCAAGTTGGTACATCTACATATAAACCTACTACTACTCAAGGTACAGTTATTAATTTAGTTCCAAAGCCAGAAACAACTACGCCGGCTGTTGATATAGCTAGTGCAGATTCTGTTGTAGCTCCAATGGCTTCTATAGAAGAAGAAAATTTTATGATAGATTTAAAAAACAAGCTTAATGCTGGTCAAAGAATTGAAGATTCTGATAAGAATGGAAATACAGCATTGATGGTAGCTGCAAGTAAACGTTATGTTAATGCTGTTAATTTTATTATTGAGAATGGAGCTGATGTTAATGTTAGAGGACGTATGGGTCAAACTGCACTTCTTAACGCTATAAAAGCTAAAGACTTACTCATTATTAGAATGCTTCTACTTGAAAAAGCTAATATTAATACTTTTGATGGTGATAGAAAAACAGTTCTAATGACTGCTGCTGAAACAGGAGATTTATCTATTTTCTCTTATTTAGTTGATGCAGGAGCTTTATCTGCTTTAAGAGATATTCATGGTAAAACAGTATTAAGTTATGCTATTGAAAATGGTCACATGAATATTGTTCAGTATCTTATAGAAAAGAAATTTGATATTAATTCAATAGATAGTAACAATAGAACTCCTCTTATGCACGCTTTAAGAAATAATAAAGTTGAAATTGCATTATATCTTATTGATAATGGGGCTAATGTATCCTACAAAGATGATGCTTCTATGTCTGCACTAATCTATGCATCACGTTTAGGTAATGCACAACTTATAGACTCTCTTTTACAAAGAGGTGCTAATATTAATGATAAAGATGATAATGGAAGAACTCCATTAATGTATGCTGTCAATTCTAAAAATAAGGATATTGTTAATGCTTTAGTACGAAATGGCAGTGATTTGAATACACAAGATAAAACTGGTTGGACAGCTCTAATGTTTGCTTCTAGTGAAGGTCTTCTAGATGTTGTTAAAGTTCTTATCAATGCTGGTGCGGGCTTGAATACTCAAAATATTTATGGACAAACAGCTCTTATTCGTTCTATTATTTGGGGACAAGTAACAATTGCTAAGTATTTAATTGGAAAAGGAGCATTAACTTCTATTACTGATAATTCTGAAAAAAATGCTGCAATGTGGGCTGGAGAAAGAGGTAATGAAGAATTATTGAATTATCTTATTCAAGAAGCTAATATGAGTCAAATTATAAAATAAATTATATAAAACAAAAAAAAAGAAGAAGTTAAGACTTCTTCTTTTTTTTGTTTAAATTTATTTTCTTATAAGAATAAAGATTCTACAGCATGAGCACCTTTGAATAAAGTGGTTTCATTAAAACAACGCGCTGTAAGTTGTAATCCTATTGGTAATTGAGATTGTGACATGCCTATAGGAATAGAAATAGCGGGAGTACCAACTAGATTTGCTGAAATAGTAAAAATATCATTAAGATACATAGATACAGGATCGTTAATTTTTTCATTGATTTTAAATGCTGGAGTTGGTGTTGTTGGTCCTAATAATAAATCAACACTATTAAAAACATTGTTATATTCTTCTATTAATACGCTACGGACTTGTTGTGCTTTTTTGAAATAGGAATCATAAGACTCAGAAGAAAGAATAAATGTTCCTAGAATAATACGACGCTTAACCTCAGGGCCAAATCCTTCTGTTCGACTTTTTATATATGTTTCTGATAAAATATCAGCTACTTCTCTATTACCATAACGAATACCATCAAAACGTTCTAAGTTAGCAGATGCTTCTGCGGGAGCGATAATATAATAAATAGCAGGAGCATGCTTCATAAAAGGAATAGAAACTTCAGATAAAATAGCACCTTGTTTTTCTAATTCTTTAGCTGTATTTAAAATTTGCTCTTTGATTTCACTATCTAGTGAATCTACAAAAAATTCTTTTGGTAAACCAATTTTTAATCCTTTGATATCCTTAGAATTAGTGATAGTTTCAACAGTATTACTTGAAGTCGTGCTATCTTTAGGATCATAGCCAGCCATTGCTTGATAAATCATAGAGGCATCAGTGACACACTTAGATATAGGACCAATTTGATCTAAAGAAGAAGCAAATGCTGTCGCTCCATAACGGGATACACGACCATAAGTAGGTTTGAAACCAACACAACCACAAAAAGCAGCAGGTTGACGTATTGATCCACCTGTGTCAGTACCTAAAGTAATAGGGGCAAGATTAGCTGCAATAGCAGCGGCAGAACCACCTGAAGAGCCACCAGGACTAAACTCTCTATGATGAGGGTTTCTTACTATACCATAATAAGAAGTTTCGTTTGAGGATCCCATTGCAAATTCATCTAAATTTAATTTTCCTAAATGAGGCATGCCTTCATTTCTAATTAGTTTTTGGATGACAGTGGCATCATAAGAAGAAATATATCCTGTCAATATTTTAGAAGCACAAGTCATAGGGATATCTTTGACATTAATGAGATCTTTTACTCCTAGAGGTATTCCTGTTAAAGAAGTATGGGTATTATTTTGAATTCTGGTATCGGCTTGTTTTGCCCCTTCTAAGGCAAGCTCTGGTGTGACAGTAATATAAGCATTAATAGGTGTGGTATGGTTATCATCTTGTTTTATATTATCTAAATATGCTTGAGTTAATTCTACAGATGAAATAGCTTTTGATGATAACATAGTAGATAATTCATGAATTTTTTTTGTAATGAGAGACATATAGCATTCCTTGTTTTTTGTATTGATAAATGTGTTATAGTATATAGTAATAATGGTAATAAGTCAATATGAATAAGTTTAAAATTGTAAACGATAAATAGAAAAATTCATACGGCTTTCTTTGATTTTGTCCTGACGAAAAGGAGGAAGGATGGGGTATTGTTTGACATATACTGTATCATAAATCATTACTCCAAAAGGAATCATCACAAGAGCTGAAATAATAAAATTCCATTCTCCTGAAGTAAACCCAAAATTATCTCGTCCAAGATCAGAATTGAAGTTATTTAAAGAGATATTTAAAATATTAATAACATTAATAATATTTTGCATGATGAACATCGTAACAGGAATGGATAAAAAGAAGATAATATCTGCACGACGAAATGGATTTTCTTCTGGGTAAAGAGTAGAATAATTATCAACAATATAACGTTTGGGTAATTCGTATTGAGGAATAGGTGTATATGATAAGTTAGTCACAGCAGCGGTAGTAATAGTTTGACTATACCCCGTATTGCTTATTAATAAGAGAAGATATATTAAAAAAGTAATGTAACGCATTGCTTATTATAAGATATTTCTCAATAAAAATCAAAAATATTGTTATTTGTGATTATCTATTATAGTATTGACATAAGTATAATTTTGTTATATAATATATGATAAGCTCGGATGGCGGAACTGGTAGACGCAGTAGACTCAAAATCTACCGCCTTTGGTGTGTGGGTTCAAGTCCCACTCCGAGTAATGAGTGAAAACTCAAAAAATAAGCAAATGTAGTTTATATACTATGTTTGCTTTTTTTTATACATGCCTATGGCTATATATTGATATTCCCCCTTTATTATATATTCAATTATAAGTTAATACAAAATATATATATGGTCAATTATTAGGAAATAGCTTTTAATTACTTATTAAATAATAAGAATATTGCATTTTTAAAGTATAGATGATATGATTTAGAGTAAACAAAAATTAAATCTATTGACAATATATTAATATATATAAAAGATAGGAATACAGAATTTTCATAGAATAATTCTGTATAAGAAAATAGTGTCGTAGCTTTGCACTTCCTATTTTCTAAAGGAGAAAGTAATGAAAAAAATTATACTTATGCTCATACTCATTCCAAGTATGAGTTTTACGCAACAAATGACAAAACAATCTACGGATGGTGATATGCCTATGAGTAGAGCTTCTACTATGCTCAATATAGATAACACCCTCGTTCTAATAGGGGGATCTTCTTGGTTTAGACAAACTAGTGATGCTGTTTGGAATAGTACAGACGAAGGCAAAACTTGGACAGAGGTAGCTCAAGTACCTTTTGGAAAAAGATTTGGTATGGCTAGTGTCATCCATAAGGGTGCTATTTACATTATTGGTGGGGAAGGATGGGACTCTCCAGATGAATTTAAAAAATTTGACGATGTTTGGAAAAGTAGTAATAAAGGAAAAACTTGGACACAAATAAATTCAAATCCTCCTTTTGAGGAGATTGCAGGTGCCAGACTTCTAAGTATAGATAATAATCTATACTTAATAGGAGGATACACAACAAAGTATCGTAATGAAGTTTGGGAAAGTAAAGATGATGGAATCTCTTGGCAAAAGGTTTCTGGGAAAAAGAGTTTTTCTCCCAGAACAATAGCTGGAGTACTTTATAATGATGGCATTATCTATGTTCTAGGTGGAGTAGGTTTTAAAAATGGAATAACTTCTTTAAAAGATCTTTGGACTAGTGAAGATCTAGGTCGTTCTTGGAAACGAAAATCTAAAAAATTAGATTTCCTTGCTAGTGGTAGAGCATTTGTTAATATTGATGGTCGTTTTTTAGCTATTTATGGACATGGTAATAAAAAAGATCCTAGTGGGCTACATAATGATATTTGGGAAAGTACAGATCTTGGAAACACTTGGAATAAAATAGAACATGAGAATTTTTATAGA
>CAMQSH010000156.1 GCA_947036575.1 uncultured Brevinema sp.
GATTATAAAAATCGTATTTCTTTATCCGAATTACGCCAAGAAATTTTCAAGGTATTAGGAAGAGGGGGTGGCGCTCAGAGACCAGTTGCTCCTTCACAACAAATACCACAAACAACTGAAAGTATTTCTTTAAGCCCTGCACCTACAGGAAGTTTCAGTGCTCAATTTGATGCATTTGGAAGAAATTCCAATGCTCAAAAAGCTCCTGCTGGGAGTTTTGGTGCTCAATTGGATGCATCTTCAAGGAATTCTAGTGAACGAGAACAAAGCCCACCAATAGAACCAAAGTTTAAGAGTATGTTTCCTGAAAAAACAATAACTCCAAAAGAGCCAAAAGTTGAAAGTATGTTTCCTGAAGAGTTAGTGACTCCAACAGAACCAGAAATCAAGAATAGTACTCCTCAAGAAATACCTATAGTTGATAATATAGAAATCCCTGTTAATATAGAACAAACTATACAACAGACTACCCCAAGTCCAGTAGAAGTTTTGACAGAAAATCTTTCTATAGGAAAACCAGTAGAAAATTTTTCTGAACAAAAAAAGCCATCTAGTGGTGGGGATTTAGAAAACACAATTAAAAATTTATTTGAGATACCATAAGGAGTTAAATATGGGACCTTTTGACAACGTTAAAGAAATGATGAAAATGCGCGGAGAAATGAGCTCATATAAAAAGCAACTTGAAGAAGTTCGTATTAAGACAGCTTCAAAAAGAGACTATGTAAAAATCACTCTCGATGGCGAAAAAACTTTAAAACATATTGAATTTTCTGATGAAGCGATGAAATTATCAAAAGAAGATCTTTCTAAACATGTTAAAGAAGCAATGAAAACAGGAACAAAAGAACTAGATGCGTGGCAAAAAAAGAATTTTAAAAATTCTCCAATGGCTCAGATGTTTCAAGGAAAATAATGTTAGTAGAGGACTAAGTGTTACCTGAATCAATAACAAAACTTTCTAAAATTTTAACAAAAATACCAAATATAGGACCAAAGAGTGCAGAAAAACTCGCTCTTTGGTTTTCTGGTTATGGTATGGCTTATGCAAAAGACTTGGGAATGGTGCTAACAGAGTTGCATAATCTAGTTGGGATATGCCCAGACTGCGGCTATTTTTCTGATGGACAAGACAAAATATGTCTCTATTGCTTAGACTCAACAAGAGAAGACTCTATTTTATGTTTAGTAGAACAAAATGTAGATATTATTGATATTGAAGAATCAAAGGCATTTAAAGGACGATATTTTGTACTGGGTGGAGTGATTTCTCCTTTAGAAGGGGTAACTATTTCAGATTTACCTTTTGAAAAATTAAAAGAAAAAATTATCTCAAAAGAGATAAAAGAAATTATTATCGCTTTAGGAGCAACTACAGAAGCAGACGTAACAACAATGTATCTAAAAGAATTTTTACAAGAGGTATCAGTGAAAATTACTGTTTTAGGACGAGGAATTGCTGTAGGAACACAAATCCATTATGCTGGTAAAAAAAGTCTAGTAGAAGCTTTTAGAATTAGAGAAACACTAGACCCTCAATAAGATTTAAGATTTCGTGAAAAATGACGAATATTATTAGTATAAATCTAAGCTTATCAAACTTCTAAAAAAGCATTTTTTTAGAATTTTTTTAGAAGTTAGAAGTATGTTAATTCAGTACTACAACAGTAATAATAATAAAAAAATTATGATTTAAAAAAAATTATGATTTTTCACTTTGCTATTTGTTATTCTTATGCTATACTTAATAATAGAGTTGTATTTGCTTTATAATATATTTTAACATATAAAATCAATAGATATCAATCAAAATAGAAACAAAATAAAAAAAATTAACTAGGAGGCTATTAATGGCTGCTAAAATTATGACTATAGATGCTAATAAAGCTGTCTCGTACGTGGCGTATGCATTTAGTGATGTTGCTGCAATCTATCCCATTACCCCATCGACAAGTATGGCGGATCAATGTGATGTTTGGTCTGTTCAAGGTAAAAAAAATATTTTTGGTGATACACTTATTGTATCAGAATTACAATCAGAGGCTGGAGCTGCTGGAGCTGTTCACGGATCTCTACAAGCTGGAGCTTTGACAACAACATTTACTGCTTCTCAGGGATTGTTATTAATGATTCCTAACATGTATAAGATTGCAGGAGAATTACTATCTACTGTTTTTCACGTATCAGCAAGAACAATAGCAACACATGCTTTATCAATCTATGGAGATCATAGTGATGTTATGGCTTGTCGTCAAACTGGCTGGGCGATGTTAGCTTCAAATAGTGTTCAAGAAGCTCACGATTATGCTTTGGTTGCTCATCTTACCACTCTTAAATCAAGAGTTCCTTTCCTTCATTTCTTTGATGGATTTAGAACTTCTCATGAAATCCAAAAAGTTGAAGTCTTAGAAAATGAAGATTATCTAAAACTTGTTGATATGAAAAAAGTTCAAGAATTTCGTGATAGAGGATTAAGTTGTAACAAACCTGTGACTCGTGGCTCAGCTCAAACTCCAGATGTATATTTCCAAGCCTTCGAAGCAAGAAATCCTTTTTATGAAAATTTAGCTGATACTGTACAAGAAACAATGAATGAAGTTGCTAAAGTTACGGGTAGAAAATTATCAACAGTAGAATATTATGGAGCCCCAGATGCAGATAGAGTAATCATTGCTATGGGTTCTGTTATAAAAGTTACTCAAGCAACTGTAGACGCTCTTATGAAAAAAGGCGAAAAAGTTGGTGTTTTAGCAGTACATCTTTTCAGACCTTTCCCTACAGCTCATCTCTTAAAAGCAATGCCTAGTTCAGTTAAATCTATCGCTATTTTAGATCGTTGTAAAGAATTAGGATCTGCTGGTGAACCTCTATATTTAGATATTTGTGAAGCTTACAAAGACATAAAAGATGCCCCAATTATTGTTGGTGGACGTTTTGGATTATCTTCCAAAAATACTACTCCTACACATATCTTAGCAGTGTTTAATAACCTTTCTATTAGTGAACCTAAAAATGATTTTACTATAGGTATTGTAGATGATGTAACATTCAAATCTTTACCAATTACAGATCATTTAGATGCTGTGACTGCAGGGACTATAGAATGTAAATTTTATGGTTTAGGAGCAGATGGTACTGTTGGTGCTAACAAAAACTCTATTTCTATTATTGGTGATAATACAGATCTTAATGTGCAAGCATATTTTGATTATGATTCTAAAAAAAGTGGTGGTTTTACCATCTCAAATATTCGTTTTGGTAAATCGTCTGTAGATCTCCCTTATCTAATTGAAAATCCAACTTTTGTAAGTTGTTCTTTACCTTCTTATATTTACAAATATAATATGATAAAAGGACTACGTAAAGGTGGAACTTTCTTATTAAATACTTCTTGGACTTTAGAAGAAGCGCAAGAAAAATTGCCTAATTACATGAAACGTTATTTTGCAGAAAATGATATTAATTTTTATATCATTAATGCAAACCATCTAGCTAGAGAAATTGGTATGCGTCAATCAAACACTATCCTTCAAGCAGCTTTCTTTAAACTTGCAGATATTATTCCTTATGAAGAAGCAGTCCGCTTTATGAAAGAAAGTGCTAAAAAATCTTATGGACGTAAAGGCGATGCTATTGTCGAAATGAACTACAAAGCTATTGACAGTGGTGCAGAAAATTTACAAAAAGTTACAATCAAACCAGAGTGGAAATCAGTAGAGGGCGATTTCGAGCTTGATGTTGCTCAAAATGCTCCTGCATTCGTAACTGCTATTGCTATTCCTATTAACCAACTAGAAGGTGAAGGACTTCCTGTAAGTACTTTTACTGGAGAATTTGTTGATGGAACATTGACTTCTGGTACAACTCATTATGAAAAACGTTATATTTCTGACATTGTGCCTGAATGGTTAGAAGATAATTGTATTCAATGTAATCAATGTGCTTTTGTTTGTCCTCATGCTGTTATTCGTCCTTTCTTAATTGATGCAGATGAAACAAAAACACAACCAGAAATGGCAACCTTAACAGCAACAGGTGCTACAGACTTACAATATAAGATTTCTATTTCTGTTGCCGATTGTACTGGTTGTTCCGCTTGTGTGGATATTTGCCCAGGTAAAGGTGGTAAAAAAGCCCTTGTTATGGAAGATATAGAAACACAAAAAGAAGAACAAGTTAATTTTGATTGGTTATTTACAAATTGTAAACCTAAAAATCCATTTGGAAAAGCTAATGCAAAAGCTGTTCAATTTGAACAACCTTTATTTGAATTCCATGCAGCTTGTCCTGGATGTGGAGAAACACCTTATATTAAATTGGTAACACAATTATTTGGTGATAGAATGATGATCGCTAATACTACAGGTTGTTCTTCTATTTATGGTGCATCTTCTCCTTCTACTCCTTACACTCCTAATAAAGAAGGCTTTGGTCCATCTTGGGCAAACTCACTCTTTGAAGATAATGCAGAATTCGGTTTTGGAATGCATATTGCTCGTAAAAAATTAAGAAACAGACTTGTTACTTATGTAGAACAAGCTCTTGAAGCTAATGCTTTATCCAATCCAGCTCCATTCAAAGCTTGGTTAGAAGGCAAAGATAGCAATGATCAAGCAAGAGATTTAGCTAATGATGTAATGGTTGCAACTAAATCTGAAACTTCAGATCATGCTAAAAAAATTCAAGAATTACAAGACTTCTTCATCAAACCATCTACATGGTTATTTGGTGGTGATGGTTGGGCTTATGATATTGGTTTTGGTGGTTTAGATCACGTATTGTCTAATTTTGAAAATATCAATGTTTTAGTACTTGATACAGAAGTTTATTCTAATACTGGTGGACAAGC
>CAMQSH010000157.1 GCA_947036575.1 uncultured Brevinema sp.
AAAAAAACACCTTCTCAGACAAAGGCTTCTGCTCCATTTATTACTAGTACATTACAACAAACTGCTAACAATTTATTAGGATGGGCGGCAGCAAAAACAATGCGTACTGCTCAAGAATTATATGAGGGGATAGATTTAGGAAGTAGTAGAACGGGTTTGATTACTTATATGCGTACAGACTCCACTCGTATCTCACCTATCGCTGCACAAGAAGCTAAAGCATACATCTTAGAGCAATTTGGTGAAAAATATATTCCAAGTAAACCCAACTTTTTTTCTAATAAAAAAAATTCTCAAGATGCCCATGAAGCGATTCGTCCTTCTGTGATAGCACATCACCCCGATGCTATTAAAAGTTATCTATCAACAGATCAATATAAACTTTATAATTTGATTTGGAGGAGATTTATGGCTTCTCAGATGGTGCCTGTTGAGAGAGCTGTTACTTCCTTGAGCTTAGAAGTAGGGCAGTGTTTGTTTACTGTTTCTGGTTCTATTGTTACCTTTGATGGTTTTCAAAAGGCTTGGAATGTAGGTGCTGATAAAAAAGAATCCAAAATACCACCAAATGTAGAAAAAGGGCAAATTATTCCTTGTACTTCTTTAGAAGAGGAACAGAAATTCACCCAAGCTCCTCCTCGTTATACAGAGGCAACTCTTGTAAAAATAATGGAAGAGTTAGGGATAGGAAGACCTTCAACCTATGCACCAACAATGATGACCTTGTCAAAACGTTATTATGTTAAAAAAGCGGGAAAAACATTAGTACCGACAGATTTGGGTAAAGCGGTTAACAAACTATTAAGTGAAAATTTTAATGAGTTAATCAATGCGTCTTTTACTGCTGAAATGGAAGAAAAATTAGATGCAGTAGAAGAAAAAACATTAGAATGGAAAAGCGTTGTAAAAGAATTTTATATTCCTTTTAATAAAACAGTTACTGAAGCTTTTGAAAAAGTAGATTCGATTAAGGGTGCTTTTGACGAAAAAACAGATGAAGTTTGTGAAAAATGTGGAAAACCTATGCTCAAAAAATTGGGCAAATATGGCTATTTCTTAGCATGTTCTGGTTGGCCAGAATGTGTGAATGCACAACCTATCCCTTTTGGAGTTTGCCCAAAATGTCTTGTCGGAAAAGTTGTTGAAAAACGAGGTGGTCGTCGTGGAGCATTCTATGCTTGTACCAATTATCCTGAGTGTGATTTTCTCACAAATGCAAAACCATCAGGTAAAGTATGTCCTAATGATAAGACACCATTGTTTTTTCAGGCGGGTAAGAAAAAATTAATAGAATGTATACATGCAGCTTGTGGATACACAGAAGAATATAGCGAAGAGTAACAATGAAACAAATCTTAACTTTCAATTTATTATTTTTAATATTATGTGGAATTAATAATTCCCATGCAGTCTTAAATAAATCAGATCAACTTGTGGTTATTAGTCACGAGGCTTCTATCTACCCTAATTTTATAGATAATAAAATTTTAGACAAAATAGATCTTGGAATCTCTTTTTATACTACGGGACAAAAAGGAACAAGATTCCAATTTGAGTATAAAGGACAATCTGTTTGGATAGATCAAAAGGATGTTGGTGCTATTACTTTTAATGCAAAAAATTTTGTTGCTGAAAGTGCTTTGTTTAGTGAATTACCTATTGTTAGTGAAAATGATCTTTGGTTTGCTTATAAAAATAAATTTTATAAGATGTATCTTACTAATAAATCAATCCTTGATATTCAACTAAAAGCAGCTCTCCCTAATTTTTCAGCGATGTCAGCAACGGATGATAGATCTTTACTAGCTCTCACAGGGGATATAAATTCTAATGATACAAGTATTGTGAATGTAGCTCTCTATAATACCAAGCAACGTATTTTTTCTCCTTTGACTTATTTTTATGGAGATAGTACGACAATGAATTCTTTAGAATTTTCTAAAGATAATCAATTGATAGCTTTATACTATACTATTGATGATGATGAAATACTACATATTTATAGTACAAGCACTAAAGAATTAATGTTTTCAGCTCATAATGTGCTAAGTTTTAATTGGATGGACTCAAATTTAATACTCTACACACCAAAAAAAATTCTTATGTATAAAACTAAAGATGGTATATTGGGTGAAGAAATTTTATTATATACTTCTCCTATATCGATGGATAATGCTCCAGAAATGGCTAAAGTTGGGGATCAATATTTATTACAAATTGAAGATACAATTTATCAGTACAAAAATGATGAATTAGTAAAAATAGATTTTAAATCAATAGAACGTAGTCCTAATGGTGATTTAGAACACAGATCTACAGAAACTCAAAAAATAACTACCTATAAGGGAACACGATTAAGATCTTTATCTGGCACAAATCCTTCGTGGGAGTTTATGTCTATTTTAGATAATACTCAAATTGTTTATAAGCACCAAAATGGGGCTATTTATAGTATTTATATTTATGACATAGATACTGAAAAAAGTGCTCCTTATTATTGGGTAGAAGATCCATTTTATATATTTAGTGATAAAGTAGCTGTAGAATTCATTGTAGAAAATGATAGTATCTTTATTTTATTAGAGAAGCCTGGTGAATGGGTTAAAATGTTACCAATACATGAGTTGTTAAAGTGAGAGTAAGATGAAAAGTATAATTTATATAATAGGCAATAGCCTTTGGATGATTTTTAATTTATCTTTTGTTGTAGGGTGTGTACTTCTTCTCTTGTATGTGAGTAGCAATGCCTTTTCTAACTCTAGAAGTTTTGCAAAAAGCTCTCCTAAAATAAAAAGAATGATTTATAGTATTATTGATTTCAGTCATACTTGGGGACCAAATATATTAGTATTCTATCTTGTAGGACGAATATTACTTCGTTTACTTACTTTTTTATTAGGTTAATAATCAATAAAAATATACTTGGCATGATTTTTGCTATTAAATATATATAAAATAAAAAACAAAACAAACAATCGAGGAGTCTATAAATGGCAAAAGATTTACTTTTTTCTAGCGAAGCACATCAAAAGATGCTTTCTGGAGTAGAAAAATTAGCGAAAGCTGTTGGAACAACACTAGGTCCAAGAGGACGTAATGTTGTTATTGACAAAAAATATGGTGCACCACATATCACTAAAGATGGTGTTACTGTAGCTAAAGAAATCGAATTAGAAGATGCATTTGAAAATATGGGTGCTCAATTAGTACGTGAAGTAGCAACAAAAACTAATGATGTTGCTGGCGATGGTACTACTACGGCGACTGTTTTGGCTCATGCTATTATTAAAGAAGGGTTCAAAAATGTTACGGCAGGTTCCAACCCAACTTTGATAAAAAGAGGAATGGATAAAGCATTACAAGTACTCGTAAAAGAAATTAAAAGCATTGCTAAAGAAGTAAAAACTTCTGAAGAAATCAAAAGTGTTGCGACAATTTCAGGAAATAATGATCCAGAAATCGGAGCATTAATTGCCGAAGCAATGGAAAAAGTCGGGAAAGATGGTGTTATCACTGTTGAAGATTCCAAAGCTATGGAAACATTTGTTGAAGTTGTTGAAGGAATGCAGTTTGATCGTGGATATCTTTCACCTTACATGGCTACCAATCCAGAACGTATGGTTGCTGAATTAGAAGATCCATATATTCTTCTTTGTGATAAAAAAATCTCTTCCTTAAAAGATATTATGGGATTGCTAGAAACTGTGCTAAAACAAGGTAAACCATTAGTAATTATTGCAGAAGATATCGATGGAGAAGCACTAGCAACTCTTATCGTTAACAAACTTCGTGGTACTCTAAATGCGGTAGCTGTTAAAGCACCTGCTTTTGGAGATAGAAGAAAAGCTATGTTAGAAGATATTGCTATCCTAACAGGTGGACAAGTAATCAGTGAAGATAAAGGGATGAGCTTGGAAACAGCTACTCCTGATATGTTAGGAAGAGCGAAAAAAGTCGTTGTTGGAAAAGAAAATACTATCATTGTTGATGGTGCTGGTTCAAAAGACGAAATCAAAGCTCGTGTTGCTCAAATTGATGTTACTATTGCTGAAAGTACTTCAGATTATGACATAGAAAAATTAAATGAAAGAAAAGCTAAATTAGCTGGTGGTGTTGCAAACATTAAAGTGGGCGCAGCAACAGAAGTTGAATTAAAAGAGAAAAAAGATCGTGTTCAAGATGCACTTTCTGCAACAAAAGCTGCTGTAGACGAAGGAATCGTTCCTGGAGGTGGTGTTGCACTACTTCAAGTTCAAAAATCATTAGATGCCCTAAAAGGTGCTAATGCAGAAGAACAAGTAGGTATCAATATCGTTATCAAATCTCTTGAAGCTCCTATGAAAATAATTGCAGAAAACTCTGGTGTAGATGGATCTGTTATTGTGATGAAAGCTCGTGATGCAAAAGCTGGAGAAGGTTATAATGCCCTCACAGACGAATGGGTGGATATGCTTAAATCTGGTATCGTAGATCCAGCTAAAGTTACCCGTACTGCTCTTCAAAATGCGATTTCTATTGCAGGAATGCTCCTCACCACAGAAGTAATGATCACGGATCTTCCTTCTAAAAATGCTGAACCACCAATGGGTGGCGGTGGCGGAATGGGAATGCCAGGAATGATGTAAAATCATTTTAAGCATTTTCAAAACATTCTTTCAAAAACTAACTTAAATAAAAAGCACACCCTAGCGTAGCATGGGTGTGCTTTTTAGTGTGATACTATAAATCTATTGCATTTTATTTATATAAATGATATGATGATGTATAGTTAGTAAAGAGGTGCGAGAATATGAGTGAAAACACAGACAAAAAAATCACAATAAAAGATAGATTGATAGCAA
>CAMQSH010000158.1 GCA_947036575.1 uncultured Brevinema sp.
ATCCTTGAATGATAAATCACAAATATATAGATGTGTATTTGATATGATAAAAAAAAACCCTCTATAAGAGGGTTTTTTTATTTTTTAATTTAGAGATTTTCTAGAAATGATTTTCCATGTGCCATTAAATTTTTCTAACATATAGTTGACATATACTGTTTGATTTTGGGATTCAGCTTTAGGAGAACTTTCTAGGGAAGGAAGTATAACCCATTTTGTACTAACAATAGTAACAGTTCTATTATTAATCTTATGTTCTGTAGATTCTTTGATTTCCCAAGATTTGAGTGTTTTGTACTGATTGAGAAGCTCTTTCTTTTTTGTGGCACTAGTACCTACAGAAGCTAATAATTCTTTGGCTTTTCGTAATTCAGAATTTTCTGTTACAGTAATAAGTGTATCTATATCACCATTTGTTAAGGCTGTTAGTGCAATTTTTACAACATCTTCTGGTGTACCAGTTGCTTCTTGAGAAAAGCTAATATTTGTGGATAAGAATAAAAGTAATAAAATCAAATAAAATTTCATATAAATGTCTCCAAGAGTATTTTTTTTTAATATCGGAATAATTAGATAAATATTAAGATTATATTTATCTAATTATATAAGAGTATAAAAATATTAAAAATACTAGGTTATTATTTGATATTTTTACAAAAAAACACCCCAGCTTTTTAGTTTAGGGTGTTTTTATTTTGTTTATTTAAGTTTTTTATTGAGTATAAATTTCGAGAGTTTTTATAGTTGTAAAAGAAGGGAAGGTAATTGTAAAGAATGATGTATCTGAAGAATCAGCTGCTTTAATAGTCATATTTGGAACACCTTTGTGGATACTTGTGAAGGTATATAGAGTAGAATCACCGTCAACTTCTCCCAAAATATATGTCAAGGAAAGTCCACCAATAGATATAGTAATACGTGAATCAGAAGTTTGAATGATGTTGACGTAATCAGTAACTTTAGAATCTTTATTTTCGAATAATTGATAATTTATATGTTTTTCTAAGGGTGCTAATTGAGATAAGATAGAACTATTTATTGTATATACAACTAGACGAGCTGTTGGATCAGAATTCTGAGAGAATAAATATATAGTACTATTTTCGTAACTTTCCTCGGCATCTTCAATAGTTAGTATCAACTTTTCTGATTCTTCTGATGAAGCTAGTAAGTTAATTAATTCTGATAATTTACCACGAATGCTTACCCCCTTAGGGAGATCGGATGCTGATTTCTCACTGAGGTCAATAAGTGGTGGATATAGACCTCCAGGATTAGGGGAAGTGATAATACCATTATCCAAATTAGGATCATTGGGTAATGGGGTAGGAGGAGTAAGAATCATATCTAAAGCGGGAGTTTCATTAACAACACTACAGCTAGTAAAAAGTAATAATAGTACTATGAATTTTATCATGATTGTCTCCTAAAAAAAATATATATATTAAATATATTACTATATATTTACCTAATAATCAATAGATAATCGATTATATTTAATTAATATAGTTGATTTTTTTTAAAAAAATTGCTATTATATATAAAAAAATAGATAATATTTATCTTACTTAATAATAAAAAGGAGATCTTATGAAAAAAGATATGATGATAAGTGCTACTGTAGGGCTTGTGGTTGGAATAATTGTTACCTTAGTTGGTACTTTATTTGTAAAGCAAACAAGTGCTGGAAAAGCAGAATTTTCTTTAGCATTACCAACTATTACCAAATTAGATAAGGATTATCTTGCTAAAATAGAAGATTTTGGAATAGCATTAGCAGACTTTACAAATGCTTTTGATCAAGTGAAAAAAAATCTTCCTCCTGAACAACTTGTTCAAATTTCAGCAAATGAAGCGGGTGCTAAAGCTGAAATTTTAGAAACAATGATTAATCAATATGCAGTTGTTGCTACAGCTATTGAAGAAGGGTTTTTAGAAGATGAAGAAAATATGAGATTGTTTAGGAATGCTGCACAACAAGCTTTATTCCAACTATATGTTGCTAAAAATATGCCTGAAGGTGGTAATGAATTCACAGCTTCTCAACCAGAAATTGATCAAGCTTATGCACAATATGGAGCAGAATTTAGAGCTAGAGGATTGAATGCACAACAATCAAAAGATTATATTGTTAGCCAAATAGCTCAACAAAAACGTCAACGTTGGATGATTGATTTTGTATCAAAAATCAAAGAAGGCTTTCGTATAGAAAGAAATGATGATCTTCTTAAAGAACAAAATATTAGTGCAACAGCACTTCCTATGCCAACACAATAAAAATTAATTTATACTAAAAAAGGGACTTTTCATAAAGTCCCTTTTTTCATGAAAATCTAAAATAATAATAAAAAGAAGGTAAGATGATGAGAAAAGTTATTTTGTATATTGCTCAGAGCTTAGATGGATATATTGCACGAGCTGATGGTAATTTAGATTGGCTACCACAACAAATTTCTGAGAAAATGAATAAGTTTTATAGTGAATTTTCTCAACAGGTTGATACTATTCTGATGGGTCGTAAAACCTATGATCAAATAGTAACAGTACTAAGCCCTAATCAATGGCCTTATCCTAATAAAACATCTTATGTTTGGACTTCAACAAAAAAAGATTCTTTGAATAATAGTGTTTATTTTATTGATACAGATTTAGTGACTTTTGTTAAAGAACTAAAACAACAAGAGGGTGAAAACATTTGGGTATTAGGTGGCGGGTCTTTGATCACTGAATTAATAAAAAACAATCTTATTGATGAGTACAGTATTACCATAGTGCCAGTGATTTTAGGAGAAGGAATTTCTCTATTCCCCTACGATAATAAAAACACTATTTTTCTTGAAATGAAAGAATGTTTTGAAGAAAATGGAATGATACAAACTTGTTATACGGTAGAACTATAAATCTTTGATTTGTACAAATAATTCAGCCCATTTTTCTGGAGAAATAGCATCTGGTCTTTGAGAACAGATAGGATCTTTGGTGATAATAGTATTCGCCCAAGGACTTTTAGCAAGATTATTTGCTAAGGTTTTTCTTTTTGCTAAAAAACAAGTTTTAATAAAACGAGAGAACTCTTTTTGATCAAAAGGAGTCTCTCGTTTTTCTATAGAAATCACAAGAGAATCAATTTTAGGTTCAGGGAAAAAATTACCTTTACCTACAGAAAACAATTTTTTAATTTTGAGAAAATGTTGTGCAATAACTGATAAAGGTCCATAATTAGAGCTACCTGCAGGAGCTTCCATTCTTTCTGCAAATTCAGTTTGTAGCATTAAAACTCCAAACTTAAAAGCGTCATTTTCTATAAAATGCTTGATTGCTTCTCCAGAAATGGAATACGGTAAATTTGAAATAAAAACATAAGTTTGATTTTTTGGATATTGATCCCATTTGAGAAAATCTTCATGTAATAAAGTAAGATTTGGGTGAATCATTTTTTGAACTACTAAATTATAAACTCCTTTATCTATTTCTAAAGATAAAGTTTTCCCCTTTTCAGCTAAAAGTACGGTTAAGGCACCTAAACCTGTACCAACTTCAAAGTATTCTTCATTCTCATTAAGAGGAGGGAGAGCATTGATAATTTTTTCAGCACTTTGTCTGTTGATGAGATAATTTTGTCCTCTATTTTTGGAGAGGTATAGCCCATTACTATCAAGTAGAGCTCTAATATTTTTAATACCGAAAGGGTCGTATGTCATTATTATTCCTAAATATAATTGTTTGTAGATGTGTTTGTAGATAAAGAATTTACTGTTGGGTGATTTTCATCAGTCCATCTTGAAAAACCACCATGAAGGAGTTTAACATCAGTAATATTTATTTTTTTTAATATCTTATCTATTCTAAAAAAATAGATACTTCTTGTATCATAAAAAATGATTTTGGAACTATAAATATCTGGAATATTAGTCATACTTGTAAGCTCTTTATAAGGGATGGAAATAGCATGTTTAATATGAGCTTGTTGATACTGCTTTGTTGGACGTAAATCAATAATAATATAATTATTTTGTGGTATTGTTTTTGAGATATAGAGAAGTTCTTCAGAAGTTAGTTGATTATATTCGATGATATCATAAGAATTTTGAATATAATACTTACTTGTTGTACAAGAAAGAAAGAAAAACAAGAAATAGCATAAAAAAACATTTTTTTTCATAGTATTAACATCCTTAAATTTAGGGTATTCGTACAAAGCATATTCGTATAGGGTATAGTACTTAGTTGGATAAAATATATTTAAATATAATGCTGTTGTGTATAATTGTAACTAGTTTTTGTAATGAAATCAAGATTTTTTAAATTTTTATTTACAAATTCTTGTATGATAGCGTGTTATTTTGTATAATATATGACTTATTACGTTTAAAAGAGAGAGAAATGGCTGAAAAAAAAACCTATTCATTATTGTTATCCTATGAAGGATCTGCTTTTTGTGGGTGGCATACACAAATTAATGCGCCTACTGTACAAGGAACTTTGAACGAGGTATTATCTACATTGTATTCAAAAAAAATATTTACTTGGGGGGCAGGGCGTACCGATTCAGGAGCTCATGCTTTGCAATATAGAGCGCACTATAGGACTCATAATGATTGTCTCCCTACAGATAGAATAAAAAGTATTCTCAATGGTAAATTACCTCCTGAAATACGTATCTATGATGTACAAGAAGTAAGTAATAAATTCCATGCAACTTTTGGCTGTAAAGCAAGGACTTATTGTTATTTTATGCATATAGGTGAGATATTACCTCCTCGTTTTCATAAAAAAGTTTTTCATGAATGGGAACCGTTAAATCCAGAAATAT
>CAMQSH010000159.1 GCA_947036575.1 uncultured Brevinema sp.
GGTAGTATGGGATCTGTTGTAGGTGAAAAAATCACCAGAGCTATAGAACTGGCTACCAAAGAAAAAACACCAATGATTATTGTTTGTGCTTCTGGTGGTGCTAGAATGCAAGAAGGTATTGTTTCCCTAATGCAGATGGCAAAAACTTCCGCTGCTCTAAAAAGACATAGTGATGCAGGGCTTGTTTATATCTCTGTTCTTACTCATCCTACTACGGGTGGGGTTTCAGCTTCTTTTGCCATGCTTGGTGACTTTATTGTTGCTGAACCAAAAGCTTTAGTAGGATTTGCTGGTCCTAGGGTTATTTCTCAAACAATCAAACAAAAATTACCTGAAGGTTTTCAACGTGCTGAATTTGTTCAAGAACATGGGTTCGTGGATATTATTAGCCATAGAAAAGATCTAAAAGACACATTATCAAAATTAATTTATTATACGAGTTAACTATGAGTATTACACAAGGTAACGAAAATGTACAAATTTTATCTGGATTGGTTGCTAATAATCTTCAAAAATCTTATGGAAAACGCCTTGTTGTAAAAGGTATTTCTATACACGTTCAACCTGGTGAAGTTGTAGGACTTTTAGGACCAAATGGAGCTGGAAAAACAACGACTTTTAGTATGCTCGTAGGACTTTTGAGACCTAATGAAGGTGAAGTATTGTTGGATGGAGATAATATTACCCATCTTCGTATGTATCAGCGTGCAAGACGAGGGATAGGCTATCTTCCTCAAGAATTATCCATTTTTCGTAAGCTTAGTGTAGAAGATAATATCAAAGCCGTACTTGAAATTCGTGGATTAGAAAAAGAAGAAGTAGATGCTACCGTGGAATCCTTATTGACAGATTTAGGTCTGCAAAAAATTAGAAAACAATTAGGTTATACTTTATCTGGTGGTGAAAAACGAAGAACAGAAGTTGCTCGCATTTTGGCTATACAACCTCGTTTTTTATTAATGGATGAGCCTTTTACAGGTATTGATCCAATAGCTATCGCCGATATTCAACGCTTAGTCTTAGAATTAAGAAGTAAATGGGGTCTAGGGATTCTCATTACGGATCATAATGTTCGTGAGACTTTAAAAATTGTTGATAGAACCTATATCTGTTATGATGGGCAAATCCTTGTTAGTGGTACAGCTCAAGATCTTGTAGAAAATGAAGAAGCTAGACGAACCTATCTTGGAAGTGATTTCACAATTTAACAATAAAACAGATAGATTTTTGAGTAAGTCTATCTATTTTTGTTTTAAAAAGAGGTAAAAATGATTACAACAATTACATTAAATCCAGCAGTAGACTATCATCTTAGCTTAGATATTCTCACAGAAGGACAAAGTTTATCATCTAATGGCTCTGAATATTTTGCTGGTGGTAAAGGGATTAATGTTTCTAATGTCTTAAAAAATCTTAAAAAACCAAGTAATGCTCTTGCTTTTTTAGGTGGATTTACAGGGGATTATATTCAATCACTTACAAAAGATATCGTAATTAAGATTCCCATTCAAGATACCACACGTATTAATACGAAAATAAAAACATTAAAAACAGAAACAGAAATTCATGGAGTAGCACCAACTATTTCTCCCGAAGAGTTTACTCTATTAAAACAAAAATTACAATCTTTAGAAACAGATTGTCTTGTATTATCAGGATCATTACCACCTAGTTTACCTACAGATACATATCTACAATTAATTCAAACTGTACCTCAAAAAACTAAAATCGTTCTCGATACTAGAGGAGACGCTTTAAAAAAAGCTATTATTAGTCCCAATATTTTTTTATTAAAACCGAATAAAGTAGAATTAAGTGAGTTCTTTGATTGTCCTATAAATACCAATCAAGAGGCCTTAGTATATGCTCAAAAAATGTATAAAGAGTATGATATACAATTTTTAATTATTTCCTTGGGTAGTGAGGGTGCTTACTTTCTTTATCAAGATTTTATCTATTTTTCTAAGGGATTAAAAGGTGAACTAATTAGTAGTGTCGGTGCTGGAGATTCTATGATAGCGGGTTTTATTTCTCACTATATTGATACTCAAGACGCTATAAAATCTTTTAAATATGCAATTGCTTGCGGTAGTGGAACTGCTTTTTCTCATGATCTTTGTAGCTTAGAAACAGCTAATGAATTATATAAAAAAGTTGAAGTCGAATTAATATAAAATAAATAAATATGGGAGTAAATTATGAATAAAGTTACTAACTTAATAAGCAGAAAAAATGTTTTATTAAATATGGAGTTTTCTTCTAAAGATGATGTGTTAAAATATATTGCGACGCATTTTGTAGAACAAGGGCATGCAAGCTCTGTAGAACTAGTACTGGCTGAAATGTACAAAAGAGAAGCCATGGGAGCGACTATTATTGATACTCATTTAGCTATGCCCCATGCAAAATCAAAAGATATCACTAAAGCAGGGATAGTAATCCTTCGTCTAAAAACACCTGTAGTTTGGGATCTTGAAACTAAAGAAGAAATTTCTTTGGTTATTATGCTAGGGCTTACAGACCAACATAACGATCTTCATATAGAAGTGATCTCCGAAATTAGTCAAGTATTACTTGAAGAAGATGGAATACGAAAATTATTAAATTTCAGTACTACTCAAGAAATTGTACATTTTTTAGATAAGGGTGTATATTCTTTAGAAAACGATAATAGCTAATTATAGCTATAGGAGTAAATTATGAATAAAGTAACCAACTTAATACACAATAAAAATATATTATTAGATTTAGATTTTTCTTCTAAAAACGATGTTTTAAAACATATAGCAAAACATTTCGTTCAACAAGGACATGCGAGCTCCGTAGAACAAATATTAACAGAATTATATAAAAGAGAAAATATAGATCCTACTGTTATTGATACTCATGTGGCTATGCCTCATGCAAAATCAAAAGGTATTACTAAAGCGGGAATAATAGTTGCTCGTTTAAAAAATCCTATTGTTTGGAATCCTGATACGGGAGAAACAATATCTTTAATTATTATGCTAGGACTTCCAGAACATAATAACAATCTTCATATAGAAGTGATTTCTGCAATTAGTCAAGTGCTACTTGAAGAAGGGGGAATTCAAAGCTTATTAAGTTTTACTAGTCCTCAAGAAATTGTGAATTTTTTAGATAAAGGAGTCTTCTCCTTAGAAAATGATGCTAGCGATGTTGTTACAACAGGCTCATCAGTGGTTGACCTTGTTGCTGTAACAGCTTGTCCTACGGGAATAGCTCATACCTATATGGCAGCAGATGCTTTAAAAAAGGCGGCAAAAGAACAAAATATTATTATTCGTGTAGAAACAAATGGTTCTGATGGTCCTAAAGATATTTTAACAGAACAAGAAATTTCTCAAGCTAAAGTAGTTATCATTGCGTCTGATAGAGACTTAGATTTATCTCGATTTAATGGTAAAAAAATGCTTTCTACCAGTGCAGGAAGAGGGGTGAGAGAAGCTTCTCAACTTATTAAAGAAGCTTTATCTTCTTCTTTACCTACTGTTTATATATCATCAGCACAGGGAAATCACAGCAATCCTAGTACTAAAAAAGGTGTGTATGGTCAATTAATGACAGGGGTTTCTTATATGTTACCTTTTGTTGTGGGTGGTGGTATTTTGATAGCCTTAGGCTTTATGTTTGGTATTACTGCTCATGATCCAAGTGCTGCTGATTACAATCCTATTGCAGAATTTTTAAATACTTTGGGTGGAAAAGGGGCTTTCTCCTTGATGATCCCTGTATTAGCTGGTTATATAGGCTTTGGTATTGCAGAAAGACCTGCTTTAATGCCCGCAATGGTTGGTGGTTCTTTGGCTGCAAGTAGTGGTGGTGGATTTTTGGGTGGATTATTAGCTGGATTCTTAGGTGGTTATGCTATTGTAATCCTCAAAAAAGTTTTTGCTAAATTACCTAAATCATTAGAAGGTATCAAGCCTGTATTATTATATCCTGTCTTTGGACTCTTATTAATGGGCTTAGGATTATTTCCATTATTAAAAAACATAGTAGTGTTAAATAGTGCTTTAGAAGGATTTTTGAATTCTATGAATAGTACTAATATGGTTTTATTAGGGGCTTTATTAGGTGGAATGATGGCGGTAGATATGGGTGGCCCTATCAATAAAGCTGCCTTTACTTTTGGTATTGCTGCCATTGCTGCTGGTAATAATTTTCCTCATGCCGCTGTTATGGCTGGAGGGATGGTACCACCATTAGCCTTAGCTTTAGCAACAACAATTTTCAAAAAGAAATTTGATGAAACAGAAAAAGAAGCAGGGATAACTTGTTATGCTTTAGGTGCTAGTTTTATAACGGAAGGAGTAATACCTTTTGCAGCTAGTCATCCTCTAATAGTAATTCCCGCTTGTATTATAGGTTCTGCTGTAGCTGGTGCTTTATCAATGTTTTTCGGATGCCAATTACCAGCGCCTCATGGTGGTATTTTTGTATTTCCACTAATTACAAATGTTGGTTTTTATATCTTATCTATTTTAATAGGGACATTGATAAGCACAGGAATCATAGGAACACTAAAAAAAGAAATCTAAATATTATCAAAATAAAAAACAGTTCTATTATTAGAGCTGTTTTTTTGTGGCTTATATTAAAAAGATATTTATAATAGGGGTAGGTGCCTTGTGATAGGATCGATCAAGTCTACAGGTGCTGGACCAAAGCCAAGAGCTGTGAGAGTAGGTTGACCCCCAAATTCTGTTTTACCAGCATCTTTAATAATAGAACAAGCTAATCCTGTAGCTTTTATTTTTTCCCAAAGCTCTAAAA
>CAMQSH010000160.1 GCA_947036575.1 uncultured Brevinema sp.
TTATCTTATTTCTTGTATTATTAACATTTTTTCATATCCCAGTTTTCTCTGTAGTGGGAAAACATAATATCACCTTTAGTATGGGTAGTGGATTTGATTCTATGAATGTAACAGATGTACAGCTATTAGATTCTTATAATGTTCAAGAATTTAGTGACAAATTATTTGGAGGTGGTTTTGAAGTAGAACTTGGTTATTTGAATTATCGTATTAAAGAGAATTATATGATTTATGGTATTGATACAAAAATCACAATATCTATGTCTTTTTTGGATTCTCACAATAAAGATCATGATATAATATCCTTTAATCGTATGTATACTATTGTAGGGTACATAGGAGTAACACTCCAATTAGGTTATCAATTTTCTCGTGTAAAATTATTAGCTGATACTTTAGGGTTTAATGTTGGAGGAGGTGCTTTAATGGAATATGGGGATAAAATATCATCAGCTAATAAAATAGGGAATAGTTTTTTGATAGGTTTAAATTTACCTGGAGGATTTCAAGTCGTTTTTAATAATGGTTTGAGTATAGGGATGAGGCATAAAGTAAAGTTTTTTCTTCCTATAGGAATGGGGAATTGGTATAAAGATTTCGAGGGAAAGAGAAACACAGATATTATTAATTATAATATCTATATGACATTGGGATTGGTGTTAGCACCAAAAATAAAATAAAATAAAAATCTTATATAATAAATATTTTTAAGGAGAGATGTTATGAAAAAATTTTTATTGATTATATCCCTATTATTAGTTAATCAGGGTTATGCGACTGTTAAAACACACAACTTTACTATTAATTTTGGTGGAGGATACGATTATTTCAAAATCCAATCCAAGAAAAAATCTGGAATTACAGATGGTATGGTAGATGCTTCCAGAGCTAAATATAGTGGTGGTGGATTTAATATAGAATTGGGTTATTTGTATTATAATGTTTTAGATAATGATATGGTATACGGTGCTGATACCCGAGTAGGATTTACAGCAACTTTTGCTGATCTTACTAGTTTTGGTGGAATTAGTATGAAAACTTATAATGCTAAAGTTCAATTAAATGGTTACTCAGGATCTATAGGTTCTACTTTTCAATTAGGCAGAATATTTACTGGGGATCAATTAAATAATTCCCGTATTAAAAGTGTCCGTTTTATGGCTGATATTATAGGATTTTCTCTAGGAGGAAGCACGTTATATCATAATAATAGTGTTGATAAAAATCGCTTAGGAGATAACTTTAATATAGGATTTATTCTACCTGGTGGATTTCAAACAGTATTTGATAATGGATTTATGGTAGGACTAAGGCATAAGATAGATTTTGTAGTACCTGTTGGTAAAAGTAATTTATTTACAGATTTAGAAGGTAAAACTTCTTCAAGTATTGTTAATTATAGTTTTTATGCTAACTTAGGTTATGCTATAGGAATGAAATAAATAGTAATTGTTATAAAAAATATATAAGAGACAAATAAAAATCTCCCTCATTGAGGGAGATTTTTATTTTTAAATATTGTTTTAATATTTTATTATTAACAAATAAGGATTAGATAGTATATTAATAATATAAATTTTATAGTAATCTTTTTGTCGTTGACATATAAATATTTTATGGTATACTAATATCTATAATAAAAAATTAAGGGAGATTCGATGACTATTTTTATCGTTTGTAGTTCTGGTCTTACAAGCACTTTGTTGGCTCGTAAATTAAATGATCTTTTACCAGAACATTATAAGGCTGAAGGGCTTGCAATAGAACTAGTAATTAATTCTACAGATGCTGATCTTATTTTTTTAGCACCACAATATAGTGATAAAATTGAACTTTTACAACAAAAAACAAAAGCAAAAATAACACTTTTACCTCCAAATCATTATAATTTAGATCACTTAGCAGAGTTAAAATTTATAATTGAAAAATTAGGGAGTGAGTTAAAATGAATTACCAAGGGTTTTTAGGAGTAATAGTTTTTATGTTTATAGCCTATATTTTTTCTAGTAATAGAAAGGCCATTGATTGGAAATTAGTTTTCTGGGGCTTAGGGCTACAGTTTATTATGGCTGGGATTATTTTAGGTAATATGGTGATTAGCTTAGGAATGTTATTTTTATTTGTATCTATTATAGTAGCTTATAATCTCTACTGTATTTCTCCAATTTTATCTCAACGACCTATTATAAATATTTGTTTTATAATAATGACAACATTAGGTTTAAGTTTTTTATTTTACAAATTTGGTAATAAGGCAACTAGTGTTAGAAATATTATATGGAATATATTTCTTTTTACAGGATTTTTGAGAGTTGTTTTTCAAAATCATACTACATTTGGTCTACCAAAACAATGGTCAAATGTTATGGGTATTTTAGTTTGCACTTCAGTTTTTGGAGCTCTTTGGGCAACCAACACTACAGGAGCACATCTATTTAAGGAAGTAGGTGATAATATTACATATTTTCTTTCTTATGGTTCTGCTGGAGGATCTTTTTATTTTGGAGATTTATATACAGGTAGTGTAGGGTGGATATTTGCTCTCAATGTAAGTGTTAGTCTTATTTTTTTTACGGCTGTTATTTCATTATTTGATAGTTTAGGATTGTTAAATCAAGTAATAGTTAGTGTTTCAAGATTTATTTATTGGAATATGGTATCTACAGGTATCACCCCTCTTAGTGGTGCAGAAACAGTGGTTAGTATAGGGAGCATACCTTTAGGAGGTAATAACGTTCTTTTTATAAAAAGCTACCTTGATCGTTTGACAAGCTCAGAAATTCTTTTAATTCTGGTGGGTATAATGTCAACTATATCTGCGAGCTTATTTGCAGCATTTGTCTCTATTGGTGTATCTGCGTCACATTTACTGGCAGCTAGTGCTATGTCTGTACCTGCTGCTATTGTGCTTTCTAAAATTGTTATGCCTGAAGTTGAAAAGCCTATTACTCTGGGTGAAGATATAGAAATTATCAAAAATCAAGATTATGGTAAGCCTCTTTCTGCTATAATGACAGGGATTAGTGAAGGGATACAGATATCATTATTTATGGGTGGAGCTTTGATTGTTTTTATTTCCTTAATTGCAATGATAGATGATGGATTGTTAAAATTAGACAGCTATATTGATGGAGACTTATTATCTTTTATTTTTAATGGACAAAAAAATTCTTTTGGTGAATTTGCAGGTGTTTTTCCAGGTAGTCTAAAAACACTTTTTGGACATTTATTTGCACCTTTAGCATTTGCAATGGGTACTCCAATAGAAGATCTTTTAAAAGTAGGATATCTTATGGGTACAAAAATCAGTGTAAATGAATTTGTTGCCTTTACACAATTAGGAGACTTTATTAAAAATTCTGAACTCCAACCCAGCTCTGTAGTTATTGCTAGTTTTGCCTTGTGTGGCTTTGCAAATCCTGGCACACTAGCTATTGTTTTGGGAACAGTATTTCCTTATGTAAGAGAAAAAAAAGAAGTGTATATTAAATTTGGTTTTTATTCATTGTTTTTAGGAGCGATGGCTTCATGGATGACTGCTTCTATAGCAAGTCTTTTTGTAAAATTTATTTAAGGAGAATTTGTGAAAAATTTGAAAAATATATGGATAGATACAGATCCAGGATTAGATGATACCCTAGCAATTATATGGGCAGTGAGACAAGAGACAAAAATTAATTGGAAAATTCTTGGTATTAGTACAGTCAAAGGTAATATTAGTTTTCAGCAAACAAATATCAACGCCTTAGCAATATTAGAACACCTTAATCGTGCTGATATTCCTGTATATGCAGGAGCTAGTAAAGCATTAATTCAACAATCACATGATGCAGAGTTTGTGCATGGGAATAAACTCGGACCTTTTGATCCCAAACCTACGACTTCACTTCAGACGCTTAAAGCACCAGAAGCATTGGCTCAAACTCTTCAAAATTTAGATGGTAAAATGACTATAGTTACTCTTGGTCCTTTAACTAATATTGCACTATTTTTAACACTATATCCGGAGTTAACACATAAAATTGAAAATATAGTAATCATGGGTGGTGGTTCTTACGGAAATGTTACACATTATGCTGAATTCAATATATATATAGATCCTGAAGCTGCTTGGATTGTTTTTAATTCGGGAGTTTCTATTACAATGAGTGGCTTGGATATTAGTGATGAGTATGCATTTGCAACACAAAAAGAATTAAATTTTTACTCAGATCTTATTCAAGATTCTTGGACAAAGCCTGTTTTTGAATTTTTGGTATCAAGAGGTTTTGAAAAAACAAACTTGTATGATCCAACAGCAATGGTAGCTGCTGCCTATCCAGAATTATTTGAAACATATGATAGTCCTGTTACAGTACAATTAACAGGAGATGCAAGAGGAATGACACTACTGCCAACAAAAGGTACTTTTGATCAAGCACTTCCAAAAAATATTACTACGAAAGTTCTTAAGTCATGTCAACGAGATTTATTCCATCAACGATTATTTGAAGGATTATAAAAATATATAAGAGATAAAATAAAAACTCCCTCATTGAGGGAGTTTTTATTTTAGAATGCTATTTAAAGGTTATCTTAATACTTTATTAACGGCATGACTCAAGAGCTCATCTGTAGTTTGGATCACTTTTTGATTTGCTTCGTATAGTCGTTGTACTTCAATCATACGTACCATTTCATCAACAGGTTGTACGGTAGATTTTTCTAAAAAACCTTGTAAGACACGAGGCTTTTCAAGATCTTGAGCTTCTCCTGAAAATTTACTTTCTGCATAAAGATGATGTCCTTCAC
>CAMQSH010000161.1 GCA_947036575.1 uncultured Brevinema sp.
AAGAATCGCCCACAGATATCTGTAAAGGGTTCATCGTATTTTCTATTTTCATTCCTGGAGAAACACCTTGCAAATGACCTAAAGGCATAAGAAGAGTTTTTCCATTTTTGAAACCAACAATTTCTGCCTTGACAGTTTCTTCTGTGTGCGTATAGATATAGCAAAGATCGCCAATAGAACCTACAGGTCCTATGCTCTCAATCAAAAGACCATTAAGATTTTCTAATTTACCATAAGTTTTGATAACAGAGGTTCTATCAACAGCATTTTGATACTTTGTAAAAACATCATTCATTTAATTCTCTCTTTACTAAATCGTAATATCATCATGTGGTTCTTGAGGAGTTACTTCTTCTAAATTTTCTTTATAAGAATTTATCGCTTCTGTATTAATAGGATCTACAACTTCAGCATCAATAATATCATCAGTAGAATCTACAGTTTTTACCGAACTCATAGTATCCTCTTGTGAAGACTCTACACTATCAGACTCTTCAACTTTTACTGAGCTCAAAACATCCTCTTCTGGAGATTTTTTATTAATAGGAGCTTCAGACTTATCTATTTTATTAGATTCTGAATCTATTTCTGTTTTAGAATTATATTCTTCTCTCTGTGCAAAATCTGTTTTTGGTAAATGTTCTCTCTCTTCCTGTTGGACTTTGTCTTCTTGCTCTTTTAATAAGCTTTCTGAATTTTCTTGTTCTCGTCTTTTTATTTCTGGAGATTTAACCTTAACAGGCATATAAAACCGCATTTGATTTTCTAACTCTTCTAGTTGTGAACGGATAGTAACATCAACATCTCCTGTATCAGTTTCTATGTAAACTCCACCAGGTTCTACAGTTGGATCTTCAATGAATTTCAAATCTGCTCTTCTTTCTATTTTTCTGACGAATTCTTCTTTAAAAGAACTTACATAATTAAAATCTAAAGGAGATACATGTATAAAGATAGTCATTGCGCCTCGTAGTAACTCAAGAGCAGATTTTACATTTTCAATAACGACATCTTGATGTTCTGCAGTAAGTTTTTTAACAACTTTTTTAACCATTGTTACGACAAGATTGATTACTTGAGTTTCACTATGAACTAAAATCCTTTCTCTTTCTCTAGCAGTTTCAGCAATAATACTGTGTAATCTTTCTATTGCAAAGTCCACTTCTTTTTGAGTTGCTTCTATTCCTTGTTGTACACCGTCAGTATATCCTTCTTTTTGAGCAATATCTTTTATTTTAACAGAATCATTTTTAGCATCTTCTCTTATTTCATCGGCTTCACGAAAAGCTTTAGATTTGATCATTTCTACTTCTTGAGATGCTTGCTGAAGGACAGTTTCTTTTTCTTGTACAGATTTTTGCACTCTATTAAAAGCATGTTGTTCTGCATCTTCCAACACTTTTTTAGCTTCATCTTGAACTTGTGCAAGAATTTTATCTGCTTTATCTTCACTAATACGTCTTTTTTCTCTGATTTGAGCTTCTAATTCCTCAATTTCAAAACGCATTGCTGTAATTCTTTCTTGGACATTTCTTTCAAGAGCATTTTCCGCATCAAATTCTTTAATAGGAACTTCTATTGCTGTTTTTTTTATTTCATACTGACCATCATGTAAAATTCTTGCATGAGGATCAAAAAGTTTTTGTGGCACGAAATACTCCAACTAGTATATATGTTTTTTATAATGTTACTGTGTAAATATTATACAACTAAATCATCATCTCCACCACGGGATACGATAATTTCACCTTGTTCTTCTAGTTTTCTAATAATAGATACGATTTTTTGTTGTGTTTCTTCAACTTCTTTAAGACGCACTGGTCCCATGAATTCCATATCATCTTTAAGCATTTGAGCTGCACGTTTTGACATATTTCTAAATATTTTATCTTGTACTTCAGCATCAACAGATTTAAGTGCCTTGGAAAGATCAGCATTATCAACATTTCGCATAACTTTTTGAATACTTTTATCATCAAGAGTAATGATGTCTTCAAAAACAAACATTTTCTTTTTGATTTCTTCTGCCAATTCTGGATCGTCCTCTTCCAAAGTCTCAATAATATTACGTTCTGTTGTTCTATCTGCATTGTTGATAATAGCAACCACAGCATCAATACCACCGGCAGAAGTAAAGTCTTCACTACTGAGTGTAGATAATTTACGTTCTAAAACTCTTTCGACTTCACGAAGAATTTCAGGAGATGTTCTATCCATAGTAGCAATACGTGTCATAATATCTGCCTGTAAATCTGTATTTAACGCTGCTAAAATTAATGCTGCTTTACCTGGATCTAAATAAGATAAAATAAGTGCAATTGTTTGTGGATGCTCATTTTGAATAAAGTTAACTAAGTGAGCTGGATCTGTTTTTCTAATAAAGTCAAAAGGTTTTGTTTGTAAAGAAGAGGTCAATCTATTAATGATATCCACAGCACGTTGTGTACCTAAAGCTCTTTCCAAAACCTCACGAGCATAGTCTACACCACCACTCATGATAAAGTCTTGAGCCATCATTAGTTCTTGAAATTCCATTAATACTTCATCTCTAACATCTGAAGTGACATGATTTGCTCTAGCTAATTCAAAAGATATCTCTTCGATTTCATCTTCTTTTAGATGTTTTAACACTTCAGAGGAAACTTCAGAACCTATACTAATAAGAAAAACTGCAGCTTTCTCTTTTCCTGTTAGGACTTTTTTTTTATTTGTACCACGTCCACCTTTTTCGGCAATTGCTTTATCAGGCATTCCAATCTCCATTATTTATTATATTACTATTACCCGTTTACTACGTTCGTTCTTCTGCTAACCAAGTTCTCAGCAATCTAGCAGTGTCTTGAGGATGTTCACGAACAGCATTAATAACACTTTCTAGAAGTTCATTAGAAGCTCTCTCTTCCATTGATAGTGCCATACCAGCTTGCTCAGCTTCTGCTTGTCGAAGAGCTGTTTCACGCATAAGAGCTTGTTGTCGTAATCTTTCTTCTTCTTTTTTTCTACGTCTAATTTCTAAGTGTGTTGATAATATTCTATATAAAATAATTAAAATAATTAACCCAGCTAAACTAATCATAGAGGTGAGTATAATCCTATTAATTAACAATCTACGACGGACAACTCCATCTTCCAAAGAAAATTGAGCAGTTCTATCAAATTTTAGAGATCTAACAACAACTTGATCTAAGCGAGCAGCATTAAAACCTACAGATCCCTGTACTAATTCTTGATAAGACCGTAATTCTTCACTATCTACAGGTGTATAATCTCTTAGAATACTTCCATTAGAAACTATTTCTGCACCTGTCTCTTCTCTTCTAATAGACCAAGTACCATCAATAGCTACAGAAACACTAACCCTTTTAATCAGATACGGTGCTTTTGTTTCTAAAGACTCTTGAGTCCCTGTAGTAACATTTCTTGTTGTTTGATTTTTTTCATATTGATTAAACCTATCGATTTTATCCTTTAAGCCCGGAGGCACATTATCATCTACTCCAGCAGGTCCTTCAGGAATATAAGAAGGGCCTCTATAATTTTCTTCTACTTTATCTTCACTAACAAGTACTTCTAAAACTGTTTCACTATCATCATAAGGAGTTGCAGGATTATCCGGTTTAAGGATGGTTGGGATTAATTCTTTTTTAGTAGATGTTCTTGTGTTCCAATCAAATTCTATATCAGCAGATACTAAATATCTATCTCTTGGTAAAGAAATACTCAAAGCATCTACAACACGAGCAGTATAACGCGCTCTTTCTCTTTCCATAATACGTAATTGTTCTCTTGCTATTCGGACTTGTTCATCGCCATCATTAGGCACAAGCATATCTGATAACACATTACCTTTATTATCAACAACGACAACATCATCTGTTTTTAATTCAGGAATTCCATAAGCAACTAAATTCACAATACCCTGAATTTTGGATTTATTACTTGCAATATCAGAATAAGGTGCTGGAGTAATAACGATAGAAGCAGTAACAGGTACTTGAGAATCTGAATACAGTTTTTTATCTGGAAAAGAAACTTGTATACTAACATCTTCTATGTCACCTAAGGTTTTGATATGTTTTGACATTTCACCGATAATAGCACGACGAAGATTGATATCTCTTTCAAAATCTGTAGTGGTAAAACGTTGTACATCAAAAAGTTCCCAACCACGTACATTTTGAGGAATAATACCAGATTGACCTAAAGTCATACGGATATTTTTAGCAGTTTCAGGATCTTTGACCAAAATATATTGATCTTCTTTGGTATCAAATGTTACATCTTGATCTTGTAAGGCCATAGTTACCCGAGCATAGTCCTCAGGTGATAATGGGGATTTATACAATAATGAAGCATTCCCTACTTTTGTTGATAAAAAGACTACAAAAAATCCAGCAAAAATCACAAGTAGTAAACTGCCAGCCATTAAAATTTTATATTGGGTAGAAAGTTTTGCAAACTTTTCTTTAATCATTAAAAATAAAGCATTCCAATTTGGCATTATTCCCTCTATTTATCATATTTTTTATTTATAATCACTAATTACATTAAAGAAATTTTCCGATAATAAGAATAGAGAAATTTCTTTTCTTACACGTAGTCATATCTTAATTAGAGACTTTCAAACATAATTAAGCCTTTATCCACTCTATAATATAACTCAATAATATCTATTTACTAACGAATGTTATTAACGAATGTTCATGATCTCACTATAAGCTCTTGAAGCTCTTTCTGTTACTGATTTTAGCATTCCTACGGACAAACGAGCTTTTTCTG
>CAMQSH010000162.1 GCA_947036575.1 uncultured Brevinema sp.
ATAAAAATTTTACAAATTCCCTGCAATTATATATGTCAGGAACTAAAAAGTCTCTAATGGCTGAATAAAAAAGGAGTATAGAAATGAAAAAAAAGATGGTACTAGTCGTATTTATTGCCTTATATACAATAAGTATTGGAGCAGCTGTAGTAATTCTTGCAACTGGAAATAAAAAACAAGAGAGTACAAAATCTAATCCAATGAATTCTTTAACTTCTCTTGCTGGAATAAATAAAAGTGAAGATACTATAGGTATTATCAAAATTGATGAGCCTATTGCCTTTACTTCTCAAAATCAAAATGTTTTCTCCAAACAACAAAGAGGTGCTTCTTTTTGGCTAGAGCAAATGCAATATGCTGTAACTAATGAAAATATAAAAGCTGTTATTATTCGAGTTAATAGTCCTGGTGGAACAGTAGGTGCTTCTCAAGAATTACATGCTGCAGTACAAAGAATTAAAGATGCTGGAAAACCTGTTATTACTAGTATTGCAGATTTATCTGCTTCTGGTGGATATTATGCAACGGTAGGATCTGATAGAATGTTTGCTAATCCAGGATCTTTAGTAGGTAGTATTGGGGTTATCTTAGGTGGAGTAGAATTTACGGATCTTTTGGTGAAAGTTGGTATCAAATATCAAGCTATTACTAGTGGAAAAAATAAAGATATGCTTTCTCCTTATACAAAAATGACTTCAGAACAACGTATCTTTTTACAAACTATGGTGGATAATACTTACGATCAATTCCTTACAGCAGTAGCAACAGGACGTAATAAATCTAAAGATATTATTAGACCTTTAGCAGATGGTAGTGTTTTCACAGGAGAACAGGCTGTCAAAAATGGATTAATCGATGAATTAGGTGATTTCCATAAAGTAGTTGCATATACAAGAGAAACATATAACTTACCTAAAGCTAATCTTGAGGCGATCACCCCACAAAATTCAGCATTTAGTATTAAAGATTTAATTTCTGTAATAGCTCCTAATACAGCTCCTACAGTAAATTTAATAGATACAACACCTGCTCTTGGTTATTCTCCTGTATTATATTTATATCAATTTTAGGAGTTAAACAATGATAGATGTTTTATGGACAAGTTTAGGTTTGTTTTCACAACCTAAAGAAACTTTTGAAGAACTCAAAACTTATAGAACAAAAACTCTTTTTATGACTGGATTTTTTATTTCAATAATTGGTATGTTATCTGTGTTTTTAGGAGAGATGTTAGATCAAGGTTCTATAGCTCCTCACACAGTGTTTTTTAAGCTAATTGCTTATTATATTAGTTCTTATTTATTTTTAAGTGTTATTTTATTTGGTATTAGTTTTTTTCATCGGAAAATCAATATGTTACAATTTTTAGGATTGTATCTAGCTACAGATCTAGTATTATTAGTAGTTTTACCCTTGTCTCTTCTAGGATCTGCTATACCTATGTTAGAAACAATATTCAAAATTGGTGTATTTATTATAGTTGTTATTGCTTGGATATTAAAGATTAGATTATTTATGAATTATTTTAAATTATCAGTATCACAAGTTCTTGTTATGTATTCTTTACCAACAATTCTTTTGATTGGCTTAGGTATAATGATGGGGCTAGCATTTTTTAATACGGCTGTAACACTATTTTAATAACTTTATAATAACAAAAAAGGATTTTCCTACAATATGATTATAGAATCATTCAAAAAAATTCTTTACACTTGGTTTTACACTTCTCTTGATAGGTATTTTTACTCGCAGTTATTGATAAATTATATTATTGGTGTGCTCTTTTTTTCATCTATTATTATGATTAATGAGTTATACTATATTATACGTTATTATTTTGAACAAAATGTTCCTCTTTTTCATGTAATGAGTATGTTTGGTGCCTTGATTCCCTTTTTAATTTCTTTTTCTGTTCCTTTTGGGGTGCTTCCTGCATACCTTTTACTAATGGGACAATTGTCACAAGATAGTGAAATAGTAGCGATGCGTGCTTGTGGAATTTCACAATTTCGTATTATGTTACCAGGTATTATTTTTGGTATAGGAATTATGATCTTTGCCTATAACTTTAAAAATACAATAGAAACTGCATCTAATGCTTATTATCTACAACTTAAAGGAAAAGTTCTTTCCCAAAAACCTGTAGTACAATTAATGGATAATGTTTTTTTAAATATTGGTACAGTACAATTAAGTTTTGAAAGTACTTCTTTAGTAGAAGGAAGTGAAGATGTTCTTCATAATGTGTATGCAGTGGATGTAGAAAATAGAAGAACGATTAGAGCTCAAGAAGGTCGTATTTATGTAAGTCCAGATAATCCAGAGCATTATATTATGAGATTTTTACAAGGCGATATAAACGAAATAACGATCAAAACAAATACAACAACTAATATAACTGATGAAAATTCTCAAATAACAAGTGAAAATATAATACAGGTGAATAGTGATCCTAAACTACTGGATGAAAATACTAATATAAGTTCTACTATAAAAGAAGAATTTTATTTATCTTCTTTTGGCTCTATGACTTTACATAATTATGTATGGCTTCCTGGAGATGGATATTACCAAGGTCCAGATACATATACTTTTAAAGAATTAAAAGAACAAATTGATATAAAAGAAGTCAATATACAAAATAGAGATGCCTATGCAACTATAGTCAGTAATAAAACAATTATTGATAGATTAGCTAATTTAGTACGTTTTAATAAAAAATCTATTTATGCTATGGCTGAAGATGAAGAAGATTTAGTAGCAATTTCTAATTTTATGGAAACTAATTTAGAATTATTGACCACCACAGTGCAAAATAATGTTATAGCACAAAAAACAGCTAAATCAGAATTACCAAATTATGATCTTATGAAATTATATGATAAATTAGCTTTACCAGCTATTGCTTTAGTATTTGCTATACTCTCCCTTCCTCTAGGTATGTTTTCAGCTAGAAGTGGACGAGGGGAAGGACTTAGTATTAGTTTAGTTGTTGTTCTTATCTTTTATGGTTTTAAATCTGCTATTGAAAATTCAATTAGTCAAAATAAATTACCCCCTGAGTTTGTTTGGATACCCACGATATGCTTTGGAATTATAGCCTTAGTATTATATATTAGAAAATTAAATGAATAACTTTAAGGATATCTAGTGAAAGATAAAGTACAATCTTTTTTATCTAAATATAAAACCTCAGCTATTGTTGAAATCATAAGAGATATAGGGTATTTTTTATATAATACAGCTAGTGGTTTTATTAGTTTTTTTCATAAAGATCATTTTGTTTCAAATTTGAGAACATTACGTTGGAATAAATTAGATTCTTATATTATGAAGCAATTTATATTGTCTATGATAGGAGCTATTGTATTATTTGTATCTATCTATGAATTAGCACAAATTTTTCAAGATTTAAGAGGGCTACCAGATGATGTTAATAGCTACTATTTAAATCTTCATTATCTGAATACTGTTCCTTATTGGACTTTTATTTTACAACCTTTTGGTTTTTTATTTGCTACAGTATATGTATTAAGTAAATTATCTTCTACTCGTGAAATGATAGCCATGGTAAGTACAGGAACTAGTATTTATCGCTTAACATTTTATATGCTCTTAACATCTATCTTATATTATGTTTTTATTGTTACTTTTTTAATGAATAGTTTTGTCTTGCCTTCTTATCAGAAATCTTATATTTATAGAAGAGTTGCCTTAAATCAAGCAAAACTTGGTGAACTTAGTTTTTTAAGTGATAATAAAAAATTCACGATTTTTGGTTCTGATAATTTATTGTATCTTGGTGAATATTATAATGCTACAGAAAAATATATTGATAATGCGACTGTTATTCAATATTTATCACAAGATGAAGTTGCCGAAGCAACAGAATTTATTCCTGGTGGAGAAGATACAGAGTGGCTTTATGATAATAGAATCAACATAGAATCTTTAAAAAATATAAAAGTTCCTGATAGGATATCTTTTCAGAAACGAATAGATGCAGATCGTTTGTTATGGGATGAAACTGCTGAAGCTTGGGCGATTTCTAATGGTACAATAAGATTAATTTCAGAAGGTGGTAAATTGTTTAGTGCTCGAGAAGTCGATTATGAAGTTGATTCAAATTTGATAGATCCTTATTGGTTTTTTGAAAGGAATTGGTATCCTATTGATGCAATGACAATTGAAGAAGGGCTTAGACATATTGATAAGCTTAAAAGGTCTGGACGATCTTATCATAGTGAATTAACAAAGTTTTATGCTAAAGATGCTTATCCTTTAGGCTTGATTTTTGTGGTGATGGTGGGGGTAGGGATTGTGAATATGGCTTCTAAAAAAGTCTCAGTTCCTATAAATAGTGCTATCAGTATGGCACTATTTATTGTTTATTATTTGATGTATACTTCTTTTTTAGGGATGGCTGGACGAGGAGATGTTACTCCTTGGGTAGGAGGCTTTGGAGGAAGTCTAATATTTGGAGTATTGGCTTTTGTATTGTATGCACGAGCAACAACTTAAACAACTATTTAGTTTTTTCTCCGTAGAAGTCGAGATACACTCAACAACAAAGTAGGTAACAAATGATCATCTTTAATAACGGATCTAGTGATTTGTTGGAATATCTCTTCTATTTCACTAACTAATTCTTCTAATTCCGCTGTAGAAACATTAGTAAATAACTCACTATAAGAAGTATATTTAGGATAAAGCAGATTAAGAGAGATGTTCCTTAATTTATTATGACGAAGACGAAGACTATTTTCAATACAT
>CAMQSH010000163.1 GCA_947036575.1 uncultured Brevinema sp.
TTTCTACTTTACAAGCTATCATTTTTCGGTGTATAATACAAAGAGTAAAAAATAAGGGCATATATGAGTATTTATTTAAAGTCTTTAGAAATATCCGGCTTCAAGTCTTTTGGATCAAGAACATATATTGAATTTTCTGAAGGAATCACGGGAATCGTGGGTCCTAATGGTTGTGGTAAATCTAACGTTGTCGAATCTATGAAATGGGTGCTTGGAGAACAAAGTGCCAAATCTCTGCGTGGTGAAAAGATGCAAGATATTATTTTTGCAGGAACTACGCACCGTTCTGCTGCAGGAATGGCTGATGTTTCTTTAACCTTTAACAATGAGCTTAACTGGCTTCCCCTTGATTTTCCAGAAGTCGCTATAGGAAGACGTGTTTTCCGTTCTGGTGAAGGACAATATTTTGTTAATGGTGTTCGTTCTCGTCTCAAAGATACTACAGAATTATTTCTTGATACAGGTGTTGGTAAAGACTCCTACGCTATTTTTGAACAAGGTAAAATTGATAGACTCTTATCAGAATCTGCAGAAGATAGACGTATTTTATTTGAAGATTTTGCTGGTATCTCTAAATTTAAATTCAGAAAAGAAGAAGCAGAAAAAAAACTAGCTCAAGCACGTGAAAACTTAGAACGATTACAAGAAACTATTGATCGCTTAGAAAAAGAAATTCAAAAACTAGAAATTCAAGCAGCAGATGCTGAAAATTATAATACTATTAATAATGAATTACGTGAGATGGAAATTAAGTTTGAAGTCGCTCGTGTTGACAATATGAAAAAAGAAATAGCTAGGCGTGAAAATGAAATCATCAAACTAAAAGAAGCTCTCACCCCTATGACTCTCAAACTAAATGAGATCGAAGAACAGATGAAATTATCCGATGCGTCTTTAGGAGAAAAAGAATCTCAATTTGGTCAGATGAATGAAAAAAACATCAAATTAGAAAAAGAACTTGCTGAATCCAAAATTCGCTATGAATCGGCTAAAAAAAATGTTACCGATACTACCGTTCGACTACACGAGATCACGATTAGATCCAAACAAGATAAAGAGCGAATCGAAGAGTGGGAAGACACCCTATTAGAAAAACAAGATGCCATCACTGATGCCGAAAAAAAACAAGAACAAGCCAAAAAAATCCTTGATAGTGCAGAATTTTCTCAACAAGAGCTCAAAAATCAATCTCAAGAACTAGAAGAAAATTTGTTGAATTTATCCAAAGATCATGGATTTAATAAAGTGCTTAGTCGTGATGATATTGATAATACCCGCAAAAAAATTGCAGAACTTCAAGGTCAACTCTATGTGCAAGAATCTACTATTATTTCTTTAGAAGATGAGATCAAATTAAAAACACAATATCTTCAAGAGGAAGAGCAAGAATTTCAAAAATTACAACAAAAATTAGAAAGTGCTCAAAGTGAAAAAGAAACAGTTTCTACAGAAAAAACTGCTCTTATAACACAAATACAAACTATAGAACAAGAAATCCAATCTTTAGAAAAAGAGTATAAGAATATCCTTGAACAATCCAAAGAGTGTGATAAAGTTATTCTTACTAATATGGATCAACAACTTGTCAAACTAAAAGATTTTCAACAGGGCTATTCTTCACGAAAAGAATCTTTAACAGCTTTACTCGATAAAGCACAAGAGATTGTTCAAAAAGGCTCTCCTATTACAGCGGATATATTTAATGAACTACGTAATACTATTAACACTCATGAAGATGCTTATACTGTTTTGTTGAGTGATATTTTTGGAGAGGGGGGGACTTTCTCTGAAAAGATTATTCTTTCCGAAAAGATGGATACGATTTCTCTTTCTTTAGAACAAGCTAGAACAAATCTCACTACGATTAGACATAATTTTGATGAAGTATCACAAAGAGAAAGTCTCATCTCTCAAAAAGTTACAGAGATTGATACTCTTTATAAGACCTCGCAAAAAGAATGTGCCAAAACTGAAAAAAATGTTTCTCAATTATCCTTTCAAAAAACCCAAGCACAGGGTGTGTTTGAGCTTGAGAAATCTCAAATGGTTACCAATAATAGCAAACTTGAAAAAATCGAAGCTATTGTTAGTGATTATGATCAAAGTCTAGCAGAAATTAGAAATAAAAGTTACCAACTTCAAGAAGATTTGACTAATGCTAGAATCAATTATAATGGTACAGAAACACAAAGCAAAGCCTTACAAAATGATATAAAAAGCCTAGAAGAGCGTATTGGCGATTATCGCAGACAAATTGCGACATTTGAAAATGACGCTCATCAAATCACGAAATCTATTAATGATTTGACAGAAGAAATGGAAGATCTCTTACTAGAACAAGATGAGCTTTCTCCTGAATTAGCTAGAATTCAAGGCGATATGAAACAACATTTTACGGATATTGCCGATCTCCGACAAAGTAAAAAAGTACTAGAACACATGCACAAAGAAGGCGTTGAACAATTCACTAAATTGCGTATGAGAGAAAGTGAGATTGAAGGCTCTCTTTCCGAAAGAAAAGCGACTATTATTACAATGGAACAAAACTTAAAAGAACAATTCAATATCAATGAGGGAGATATTACCTTAGAAAAAGAAGATACCACAGAACTCCTAAATAATAGAATTAGACAGTTCCGTGACAAACTTCATCTGATGGGTAATGTAAATCTTCTTGCTATAGAACAATTTCAAGCTACCAAAGAACAATACGCTAATCTCGTTTATCAAAAAGAAGACATAGAAAAAGCGACCAACGATACAGAAATGCTCATCAATGACACCAACAAAGAATCTGCAGAAAAATTTGTGATTGCTTTTGAACAAATCAGAAAATCATTTAGAGCTTTATTTTCAGAACTATTTAATGGAGGAAAAGCTGATCTTATCCTAAAAGATAAAGAAGATCCTCTACGCTCTGGTATTGATATTATGGCTGAACCTCCTGGACAAAAATTCCAAAATGTTAGCCTTCTTTCTGGAGGACAACGTGCCATGGTGGCGATTGCGGTTATTTTTGCTATTTTGGAATTAAAACCTACTCCTTTTGTTATCTTAGACGAAATGGACGCACCTCTTGATGATGAAAATATAGATCGTTTTAAAAGACTTTTGGTTCGTTTCAAAGGCACTAGTCAATTTGTTGTTGTCTCTCACTCAAAATCTACTCTTGAAGTATGTGATGTGTTATTTGGGGTAACAATGGAAGAGTTAGGTTGTTCCAAAGTCGTAAGTGTTGCCTTTGATGACTCTGAAGATCTTATATTCAATTAATCTTATGAAAAAGTTTTATTATATTTTTCTCTTCTTTATATTAATAATATCCACTAGTATTAGTTTCTCTATAGATACTAATTTAGTGGATATTTCTGTACCTGAATTTACAGACATTAAAAAATTACTCAAAGCCACAGATGAAAGAGCTGACCTTAGAATAAAATATTTACAACAGAATCCTCATTTGTGGATCGATGATCCCCGAACTATGCTAACACTCAGTGAATCTTTAAACAAAATAGGACGTTTTCAAGAAAGTTTGGGTTTGGGTTATCACCTATTATTAAGCTCTTTATCTTATTTTCATAGGGGTAAAAATTATTTTACTATTGCCAAAAATCATGCAGGGCTACAAAACACAAGCAAAGTCCGTTACTATATGGATAAAGCAATTACAAGAAACAATCAGTACTATTATTTTTATTATGCTCGATTTGAAGAGTTTGAAAAGAATTTTCCTATCTCTATAGAATACTATCAAAAAGCACTGAATCACAAATATGGAGCAAAAGATTATATTTTGGCTGGATATTCAAGAGCCTTGAATAGTGCCCTTATTTATTACAAAAATAGAGATAAAGAATTATATCGTTATTATTATAATCTCATAAAAAACAATCCTCATCTTCCACAAGGGAAAGCGAGGATTATTAATAATGCTATTGTTTGGTAATTTATATCAAATACTCTTCAGAAGAAGAAAGATTTTCTATAGTCATATTCCTACCAAGATAGGAATCACTGAGCCTAGATTTTTTTATTGTGGTATTAATATCTACGATGGTATTCACTAAGGTGGTGTCATCAATGATAACATTTTCTGCTATAGAGACATTAGGACCTATGGTCGCATTGGTGATTTTTACACTAGGGTGTATCCAAACAGGCTCATGAATAATTACACTCTTATCAAAGCTAGGAGTAGTAACTTTTTTTTGTTGAAGGAGTGTTTTGTTTGCTTCTAATAAATCTTTGTGGTTGCCACAATCATTCCAATCTTTTATGAGTACTGTTTCGAATTGTTCGCCTAAGTCCATCATGATACGCATAGAATCAGTAATTTGAATCTCACCTTTAGTACGAATATCTTGAGCAATTTGATGTGCAATAGCAGAAAAAACACTCTGAGCAGAAGGAAAATAATAAGTGCCTGAAATAGCAAGATTACTTTTTGGCTCTGCTGGTTTTTCTTCCATATCAGAAACAAAACCTCTATCATCTACTGTTACAATTCCAAATTGAGTGGGATCTTCTACAGCAACAACAGAAATTCTATTATGAGAATTTTGCAACATTTTTTTCCAATCTATCGTAAATGTCTGATCACCCAAAATAACAAGCATATCTTCATCTTTAGCAAAAGCATCTCTTGCCTGATAAATAGCATGTCCCAAACCTTGAGGATCTTTTTGTTCTAAAAATCTCATAGGAACATTAGGATATTTGTTTTTTAGATGTGTTTCTAGTTCTTCTTTAAGATAGCCTGTGATAAA
>CAMQSH010000164.1 GCA_947036575.1 uncultured Brevinema sp.
ATTTTAACTTCTTCTGCAGTACGTTCACCCACACTTAAATTATGATATCTTTTTAGATGGTTAATAATAGCTTCGTCAAATTTATCTCCACCCACACGGATAGAGTTGGTGATTACGATACCACCCAATGATAAAACAGATACCTCTGTTGTACCTCCACCAATATCTACAACCATATGTCCAGCAGGCTCTTCAACAGGAATACCTGCACCCAATGCTGCTGCACGAGATTCTTCTATCAAATAAATTTTAGTTGCACCAGCTTGTTCTGCTGCTTCACGAACAGCACGGCGTTCTACTTCAGTAACTCCTGAAGGTACTCCAATAACCATTCTTGGATAAACAAGTTTTTTATAAGGTTGACTTTTTGCAACAAAATATTTCATCATTTTACCAACGACTTCAAAATCGGCAATAACACCATCTTGCATAGGACGAATAGCTACAATATCTCCAGGCGTTTTACCCAACATTTTTTTAGCCTCTCTACCTACTGCAATCACTTTTCCTGTGCTTGTTTGTAATGCTACTACAGAAGGTTCGGATAATTCTATTCCTCGTCCTCTTACATAAATAAGAGTATTAGCTGTTCCCAAATCGACTGCTATATCATTGATAAAAATATCTCTGATTCCTTTAATTAAATCCATGGATGCTCCCTTGCCTTTATATAGTAAAATTATACTATTATAATAACATACAACAGTATAAGACACTTACTATAAAAATTCAAATTTTTCTCTATTTTTTGTTTGTTATTATTCTTAATATGTTTTTTATTAAAGAGATACCTATATCCCAAACTCTTGTTATTCGGACAATATTAAATAATATAATATATCTTATGCCTTTTCTGATACCCAAAGAGTAAATATACCATAAATACATACCCATTTCTACTAATATTAAAGGCAAAATCAATAAATATTCTTTACTCACCAAAGCTACCATAAAAAGTGTCATTAAAAACACATATATATTTTGAATGTTTTTTTTAATCCCTACAATATCACTAGATTGATTTTTAATAAATTCTTGAAATTCCTTTTTATTATCAGGAAATTTTTTATGAATAAAATAAAAGGGAGTATGAACAGTATCTATTATATTTTTCATTTTTATTGGAAATTTATTATCGTTTTGAATAATTATCTCTTCTAACAATTCTCTTCTATAAACAAACATCCTTGTTGAAAAAAGATCACAACCTTTTTTTAGACTATCAATAAAATCTTGTTTAACTGGTCTGTATCTTGGATAATAACCTTTTGGAAAAAACATATTACCTAAAATTGTATAATAGAGCTCTTCATAAATATCTTTTGTCATAGGATATAACAAAGGCAATACCCCTTGGATTGTCGGATCAATAAAAATCCTATCTAATATATCAGGAGCAAATATAGGAATTTCATCACCGATTTCTTTGAATATTATAATATCATAAGATTTTAAATCTGCGAGCAAGGCTGGTACTTCTTCAATAGTATTAATATAAAAAGTATCTTTTTTATCTTTGTCTTTTTTATCAAAAGAAAGAATAGCATATCTGAGAGATTTTTTACCGAGCACAATATTTTTCCAAAAATCACTTTTTAAACGCCAAAAAACAGCAATTGTATCTTTAAACATAGCAAGAATTGTATCTAAATTCATCCTTCCTAGCTCTGTCCCTCTTGTGTAATGTAATACAATAGGGTGAGACTCTATAATATAGCCCCTATACTGACATAAAGCTAATAACTCAATATCAAAAGCAAATCTTTTTACTAATAAATAAGGCAAGGTATTTTCTAAAACTTCTCTTTTAAATAATTTAATACCTGTCTGAGTGTCTTTAACAGATAAATTAAATAAGAACTTATTAATAAGAGCGTACACTCTACTGAATAGTTTTCTAATAAAAGGATAATATAGATCAGATCTTGGATCTTCTTTGGAACCAATAACAATATCGCTATTACTTTGAATCATCTTATCCATAAAGTAAGGTAAATGATCTATACTAAGTTCCAAATCACTATCTATAAATAAAATATATTCCCCTACACTATTTTCAAAAGCAGTGCTAAGAGCTCTCCCTTTACCATAATTACGAGAAGATCTGATAATGTTGACTTTAGGGTTTTGTCCAAATTCTTGATTTAATAATTCCGTCCCATTATCATCAGATCCATCATCAGAAATAATAATTTCGAAATCCCAAGTCCATGTTACTAACTGTGAAATTATAATGTAAATATTTTGAACAATTATTGATGCTTCATTATAATAAGGTAATAAAATAGAGATTTTTTTTTGTTTAATACCGATTGGAATTTCTTGTAGAACAGAATTAATATTTTCAAAAGAGAATTTTTTCATTACTAATGACCATAAATCTATATTTTTATTATTATAACATAATAATAAAAATAAATCAAAATAATACAAAGGATTATCTTACAGAAAAAATTAATACAAATTCAAAAAAAACCGATATTATATAAGGTTAATTCTAATTTTAATAATTAGTTTTCGAAGGAGAAAATATGAGAATTTTATTACTAGTAACATTTATGTTTATAAATGCTTTTACGTATGGACAATCTTTTCAAATGCAATATAACAAAATATCAGCAAATGAAGTCCAATTTACTACTGTTTACAAAGGTCCTAGTGCTGAAATTATACTCCCAGCTAGAGGAAGAATCATAGCTTTAGCAGAACAAAATGATCTCAATGCTGGTGGTGGAAAAATACGTGTTGGTATACGTGTTGGTTCTAATAATGAAGAAGCTACAACAGAAGGAACTACTGCTCAAGAATATACTATACGTTTTACCTACTCTTTACTACTATCTGATCAAAGTGGATCTGGAAGTATTTCAGAAAATTGGTATCCTACTATCAAAGATAAAGATATTGAGTATACTGTTACTTCTCTCACTCCAGCTTTAGGTATGTTAGTTTACCCTTACCTTAGTAATGAAAATAACAGCTTCAAATTTTTAGACTCTCAAAATGCAAAGCTTGCTATTTTTAATCATACAAAGGAAGTCTCTACTGATACTTCTTTACCTGTAACAGTATATACAACAACAGTATTTGGTACATCATTTCAAAATATTATAAAAATCTCTGAATATGTTAATGAATACTTTGGAGCAAAAGATATTCAAGAAATTATCATTGTAAATACACCTCTTGTTACTCCAGGCAGTTTTTTAGACGCTGGAAAACTATTTGTTAATGTTACTGGTATAGGAACTGAAAAACAAGTCAAAGATGCTCTTATTACAGCATGGGCAGAAAGTAAAGAAAATCTCAGCACACGTTTATTTAATATGTTTAAAGATTCTGTTTTTAGATTGGCTCAGTTAAATCTTGATAATAATACCCCTATTACTACTGATGTAACTACTACAGAAGTTGTAGCTACTGAAACTACCACTATTGATACTACAGAATCTTCAAATTCAGATATTGGAAAAATTGTACTTGCTCCTGGCACTACTTATTATCAAGATTTATTTAATAAAGGTTTTGAAACTAATTCTGTACAAATTGTTGATGTAGAAGGTATTTTCAATAACTATGCTCTCCTTCATCTTGCTCAATATAATATTGGGACTGAAACATTACTTGCAGGTATTAAAGCGTACTTTAATGAAGGTGCTGTAACAACTCCTCCAGCGGTTACTACCCCCGATGCTGTCACACCAGCCCCTGATGCTACTACAGAAAATATCACTAATACAGAAACCGCAGAAACCACCACTGTAGATACAACAGAAGTTGTTGAAGAAGAACCTAAAACAGATACAGAGTATGTGGATTGGGCTGTAATCACTCAAAATAAATTACAAGATCCCCTCTTTGATCTTTATACCAAAGAAATAATTGGAAAAGATTTTGTGCCTCATTTGGTAGCTAAAGGAAATTTAGTAACACGTAACAGTTTTAATATCCCTGACTTTAGTATCACAGATTCTGAAGGCACAGCTATTGAAATAGCCTGGAATGATTTCAAATCTATTAACATCAATATTTCTACTAATAGTAGCTATACTCTTGATCCTGAAAGATTAGTTCCTCAACAACAATACATAGATAGTTTTTATACTCCTGACACTAATGAGCAAACGCTTCGTTATAAAATAGTAGCATTAGCAGAACGTCAAAAAGCAGCTGGAGAAATCAATCTTAGAAAACATTTGGATATTGTAAAATTCACTGTAGAAAATGAAAATACATTCCAAGTAGAAACTGGAAATACTATATATGTTGTTGTTTCTCATATTTTATCAAATACTACAGGTGCTCTAAAACCTGGAATCAAAGAGTCTTTCTTCTCTGTAGATTTAGAAGGAAAAATAACCTATCTTACTACTCGTCTAAGAATATAAAATTTTATATAATCATAAAAAATACCACCAAATATTTGGTGGTATTTTTTATGATTATATAAAATTTTATCCTTCCATCTCTTCATTCCAGGATTCACTTATAGGATGATTTTTAGAAATATCTGCATAGTCAGTAATAGCACTCAAAAGAAGAGATATCCCCACATAATAAAATAAAGATCCTAGTTGTAAAAAATCATGCCATAATAAAAAAACACTAAAAACAAAATATATTGCATAAAATAATACTGTTATTACTTTGTACTTCTTACTTCCTAGCATTCTTTGCCAAAAAACAGAATAGTGTTTTGCTTCGCCAACAAATTCTAAATAAATACCTCTTATCGCATGATACATA
>CAMQSH010000165.1 GCA_947036575.1 uncultured Brevinema sp.
GTGTCTGTGCTGGGTGTGAGGGACGTCATCATGGCCATGGGTGGCACATAGCCCCCCGCTTTCTTGGCTGCGTTGTCGGCGGCATCGTTACCTCGCCGTACGTGAGTGAGTTCTTTGCTGTGACCCGCACATTTGCAAATGGCTAGGGTCTTCGGGCAGCGGATTGCCACTAACAGTCGTTGGATCAAATCTTCGTGTCTGATGGGTTTCCCGACCGAGGTCAGAAATCCTCTCCTCTCCGCTGCTCTGGCGTTCGAATGGGCTAGTTCGTAGACATAGTTGCTATCCGTGTAGATGGTGAGGCTTTCATCATTTGAGTTTTCTAGGGCCTGTACCATGGCCATCAATTCGGCTCTCTGGGCGGACGGCCATTCGGATAGGAGCCCCGCTCGTAGGGTCCTTGGCGGGGCCGCGGTGTTGGTGTGCTCGACCACCGCCCAGGAGGCGATGTTATTTCCCGTAGGGTCTTTGTAACAGCACCCGTCAGTGTAGAGCGTCCTGGAATCCGCGGTTCCCAGAGGTTTCCGGGACAGATCAGGCCGGGCTGCCACTTCTCTGGCGATGATCTCTGTGCAGTCGTGGGGGGTGCCGTCCTTCATCTGCGCCATGTTGTCAGCCATGTTGGGAGTGTCTGTCTGATACGTGATCTGCGGATCTGCCAGGAATTTGTATTGCCGCATCGTTCGTTGGTGTGTGGAGATGGAATAGGCCTGATTCTCGATAAAGGCCCGTACTCCATGTTCCGTGTGTACTGTGGTAGGATATACCATCGTGAGGTGGGCAACTTTTTCCAGGGCCGTGGCGATGGCCGCTAGGTGCTGTCCACACACCGGCTGTCCGCGGTCTGGTGGGTCCAACGTGGAGCTGTGGTAATGGAGCACAGCCCTCCCAGGGGTGTGTGGATGTTTTTGCCAGAGGACGGCGCTCACATATCCCTTCCCTTGGACGGACACGTCGAGGTGGAAGGGGATGGTGTAGTCCGGGTGGGCCAAGGCAGCCGCGCCGGCCAGTTGTCGTTTCAGGTGGATGAAAGCCTTGTCAGCCTCAGCGGTCCATACAAGGATTGCTGTAAGGTTCCGGTTGCCCGCTATGGAAAGGATCTCTCTGAGTGGGGCCGTTGCTTCGGTGAATCCTTCCACATAAGCCCTGCTGTAATTGCAGAGTCCGAGGAACGCCATCATCTGCTGGACTGTGGAGGGCTTGGGCGCGGAGGTGATGGCGTGGAGGTGCGGTTGGGAGATTTGTCTCCCCTGGACGCCTACCACACGTCCCAGGAAGCTGACTTGTGGACTGATGATTTGCATTTTGGCCCTCTTGATTTTGTATCCTGCCGTGGCCAGGACCCCGAGGGTAGCGTCCAGGTCCTTCAAGGCATCCTGCCTTGTTTCTGAGGCGATGAGGAGGTCATCTACGTACTGGATCAACACGGACCCGGTAGCGAGTTGGAGGTCCTGGAGGTCCTTTCGTACGCAGGCATTGAACACTGTTGGGGTGGAGCGATATCCTTGGGGCGCTCTATTGTAGGTGTACTGCTGACCCTCCCACGTAAAGGCGAATATCGGTCGGGAGGCCGGGTCGAGCGGGATACAGAAGAAGGCGTTGGCCAGGTCGATAGCTGAAAACCAGGTGTGTTTGGGGCTCACCTGATTGAGAGCGACGTCAGGGTTGGGGACTTTCTCGGGGGGCCCGGTCGTTCTCTCGTTCACGGCACGGAGATCGTGGGCCATTCTCCAGGTGCCGTCGGGTTTCGGGACTGGGAGGATGGGTGTGTTCCAGGGGGACTGGCAGGGGATCACAACTCCTGCTTCGCGGAGTCCCTTGATGGTTTGCGATATTCCTTCCCAGGCCTCTTCTTTGACCTTGTATTGTGGTCTCCAAACTGGGGTGGCACCAGGCTTGAGGGGGGTAGTCATGAGATGCTGTTTGGTGTATCCCATGTCGTAGGGTCCCTGGGACCAAAGGGTGGCTGGCTGGTGGACCAGTATCTCCAGGATGTCTTTTGCCATTGGCGGAGTAGATGTTGCCTTTGTCGTGGGGTTCGGGGTGGTGCGGAGCCTTTGTCTGGTTACTTTTTCTGCTATCGTCCAGGCCGTGGTGGGGGCAATGGTGATTCGGTACAGGCCCGTCTTTGGGGATCTGGCGAGGGTTGGATTTCCCGTGGGGGTCCAATCCGTGGCTTCCTTGGCTTGCCGAACCATGGGCCCGAGGTTCTTGGGTTTGTGATGTAGGCCTACTGCCAGGGTTGCGTGGGGGGTGGCCTCAGGGCCAAGTTCATACCAGGCCTTCTGGCTTGGTTGCAGGAGTGTCGCTGCAGCTGCACCCGCTGGTCCAAAATATATACAGTCGTGCAGCACCAGCTGTGCCGAGGAGTCCATCTCTTTGTGCCACGCCTCGCTGTACACATCGTCTCCATCTGGACAGACATTCATGGTGGTGTGGAGAGGATCTCCGGGGGGGTAGCAGGGGTAGCGAGATTCTATGAAGGGGGCCCATGTCTGGTAGGTGTCCTGGAGGGAGGTCATTCCGGGGGCGGGGTAGAGCTGTCGGAGCCAATATATATCTACGTATTCAGGGGGTGGAGGGGGCGGTTCTTCGGCATGCAGAATCATTAGCTGGACGGGGTCCCTGTTGGTAATCATAGCCAGTCCCGAGGGATTGCATTGTAGTGACGTCTTCATCTGGCACAGGAGGTCTCTACCTAGGAGGGGGTAGGGGCTGTCGGGCGCATACACAAAGGCGTGGTGTCCGGTGTGGTGCATGATAGAGACTGACAGGGGTTGGGTGTAGGGAAGGATGCTAGGTTTTCCCACGAATCCGATGGTGCTGAGCGTTCTGGTTGATAAGGGGGGGGTCCTTCCGTTCAGGAGCCCTATTGTGGACACCGTGGCTCCCGTGTCAACCATCATCTGGATGTCGGTCTCTCCAATGCGGGCGGTGATCATGGGGACGGCTCCGCCAATGGAGAGGGACTCAGCGCCGGACCCGGGGCACCCCTATTCCCAGCCGGTGTACTGGTCAACTGGGTACTGTCCGAACTGTTGCGCTCCCTGGGGCTGTTGGGTCTGCTGTGGCTGGTTCTGTTGGCCCTGGCCTTCCTGGTTTTGGGGTGGGTAGGGTGGGTACTGCGCCTGCAGCCCTTGAGGGCCGGGTTGATGTTGTTTCTGGGGGCAGTCTCTGGCCCAGTGGCCCGACTGGTGGCAGTACAAGCACTGGTTAGGTCTGACGTGGGGTCCTCCGTGGTTCCCCCTTCCACCTCTCCCTCTGTTCGGGTAGCCTCTTCCTCTGAAACCCCCGGGCCCGCTGGATCCGTATCCCGGATATCCAGGCGGCCCCTGGGGTTGGCCGGGCGCCGAGTGTACGTACACCACCTGTGGGGGTGCGGGGTAGCCTGGGCCGTAGGGGTGTGGGGAGCCGTACTGGGGAGTCTGGGGTCCTGGGGGTTGGGGGTATTGGGGCCCGTGCATCTGGGCGGGGGGTGCGGGTGGCCCAGGAGATGGGGGAGGGGCCTCCTGGGGCGTGGTGACGGGGTGCATAGCGGCCTGGTCCTTGACGGAGCGTTGCTGGGTTTTCTTGTCGTTAGCGTCTTTGTGGAGTGCGGATACCTGGAGTTTCAGTAGTTCCTCTTGTAACTTCGTGACCCGGTCTGACGATGTCTCCACCTCCTCTTCTTCGTATTGTTCCCAGTGGTGGATGATGGCCTCCTCCCATCCAACGCGGCTCATGTCTTGGAGCCCTATCACACTTTTAAGGGCGCGCTGGACGGATTTCGGGAGAGTGGCAATTACTCCAGCCCGGAACATGGTCATCGTGGTCTGGGAGAGAAAAGGGGACTCTCCTACTCCCTCTTTCCAGGTGATTACCGCGCGGAGGATCAGTCCTGGTCCGGGTTCTCCTGGTTTAACCTCGAATCCTTTCAGGGGGTCACCGCGGAATTTGGTGGGGAATCGCGTCCTCAATTCTGCCCAGTAACTGTGTCGGTGGTTATCGAAAAGGTCGGAGTCCAGGCATCGGGAGGTGTCTGTCTCGGCCTCCACCCTCTTCAGGGTGCCTCTCTCGGCGCTTGATCGGACGAGGGCCCGTATGTCTCCTAAGGCCAGGGTCTGGTGGCCGGTTAGTTTCTCGACGGTCGAGATCCAGGGGGAGGCTCCTCCTGTAAGGGGGGGGAGGTCGGCTATCAGGCTCTTGAGATCTTGGTGTTTGAGAGGTTGGTAGACGGGGCAGCCTTGGTCATTGGCCACTAGGGGTAGGATCGTTTCCTGGCGGGGGCGGTATTCAGGGGGTGGAGGTCTTTCTCCCGCCTCCTCATCTTCTGAGTCTCCCTGCCTAGGCCGGGGGTGCTCGGGGGATTCCCTGACCTCGTCCTCGTGCTTCCCTTGTTCCCGGCTGGCCTTCAGTAGTTCTTGGAGTTGCCGGGGCCTCGGTGACCCAGCGGGCGGGTCACTATCGTCTTCTTGGGTGTAGACACAGGGCTCCCGTGAGGGGGTGGACCTGTGTTGGAGGAGATATCTTGTCTCTGATTGTGGGACCAATTGTCGGGAGGGGCCTGGGGGGGAGGCGAAACGGAAAGGTCCATCTAGAGAGGGGGGCTCCCGTGAGTTGTGGCTGCGGCCCTGGTCCCGTCTTGTCTTCCTGGTGATGTTCTTTCGGGCGGCGTCCCTCTCACGGCGTCCTCTGTTCCTTGGGTCCTCCGGGAGGTAGTCGTCTGGGCTTT
>CAMQSH010000166.1 GCA_947036575.1 uncultured Brevinema sp.
AACTATATCAAGAATCAGAAAATTTATTAGCTAATAGATTTTTACAAACAGCTTCAGGAGAGTATCTCACCCTAAAATCAAAAGAATTAGGTATAGAAGGCCGTTTTCCTGCTCAAAAAACACAAGGATATGTGGTTTTTAGTAGAAAAAAAACTGCAGAACCAAAAAAAACAAAAGAACTCACAAAACCAACAGATCATACTCCTATTGAAAAAAAAGGTAATAATATTACAATTGATGCAAATAAAATAATAGCTACAAAAGCAAATACTCAAGGACAAATATTTAGATTTAAAGTTCTTCAAAGAGTTATTTTAACAGAAACAATGTCTGAAATTCGTGTCTTAGTAGAGGCTGAAGAATATGGTAGTGATTATAATGTTCCTGTGGATACAATAACAGAATTTATTACTAATATTTCAGGAGTAGATACAGTATCTAATAGTGAGCTCATTGATAAGTCAGATGAATCAAATATAAAAACAATTCCATGGATTTCACAACCAGGTAGAGATATAGAAAGTGATGATGATTTAAGAATAAGATGTTTATCTATCTGGCAAGGACTCAGCGGTGCTAATAAAGGTGCCTATATAGCTTGGGCAAAATCAGTATCTAATGTAGAAGAAGTAAAAGTTATGGGTACTACTAGTATTGTAACAGATAAAACAGATGAAATAGTAGAAGGAGTATTGGGTGATGTGACTGTTATTTGTACTAGTAAAGATAACAAGCAACCTGGTCCCAAAATAATTGCCGATGTAAAAGCAGTTATTGAATCTAAAAAACCTATCGCTACTGAGGTTTTTGTACTAGCTCCTAAAGAAGAATTTATCTCGTTAAAGATAGCAATTTCTACATCTGCCGAAACACTGAGTGAAAAAGATATTACAGAACAAGTTACAAAATATTTTAGTAGACAATCTATTGGGCAAGATTTTGAACCATCAGCATTATCAGCATATTTATTTATATTACCTGATATTAAATCTGTTGTTATTAGTGAACCATCTACTGGGGTTAGTATATCAAATTATCAAATTGCTCGTCTAAAAGAAACAGATATTACTATTACTACTACAAAGGAATGATATTATGAAAAATATTTTTACCAATATCTATCAGCGTAATCCCATAGTCAATCTATTTAAAGAGTTATATTTCCCCCTAAAAAGTAAAACCTTATCTGAATCTACTCCCTATCCCATACCAACGACTATGGCTAAGTTTTTTGAAATTATTGCTTATCATTTTGATCAAGTCTATAAAGAAAGAGTACTTATATTAAGTAGTAGCTTCCCTAGTAATAGCTTAAATATCCTTACTCTCAAACCTAATGATCTTCGCTTCACAACAGATCTTGAAAAGTTTGCTAAGGAAAGGGGATTGTACCAATTAAAAAATGAAAAATCTGAGCAATTTCAATCTCGTATTGTCAATGCTCATAGGTTTTTATTAACATCTCCAACGCTTAGTGGTTTGGAACAATTAATTATAAATGCCATCAGTAATGATCCCAAAAATTTCACGATACGAGAGCTTTATAAAGAATCATGGATTCTAGGAGACAATGACTCTACAAGTTTAAAAAAAACTAACTTAGGTATAGATACGATTTTAGGAAACAATTTTGATTCTTATTATTTTATAGTGGATTTTAAATATAAAGATAATCCGATATCACTAGATCAAAAATCATATCTAGAACATATTATTAATTTATACAAACCTGCCCATGTGGGATTTCATATTAATACTTTTCTAAACGATGAAAAAGAGTCTGAAGTCAATACATCTATTGAAACATAAGGGGGGTAATATCCTCTTTTTCACTATTTAAGGAAATAATCGTCCCCTAACTTAGTACTTTTTACTCCTACCTCTTAACTTTATAAGTACTGAGCAAGGGACATTTATTACCACTTTCTAATCCTGTTCGCTTTGCTTCTAGATAAGAAAAATTATTAGCTATCACTCATATTTTTCTAATCCTGTTTTGCTTCGCTTCTAGATAAGAAAAATTATTCGTTATCACTCATATTTTTCTAAAGGAGAATTTTTATGAAAAAACCAAATATACGGCAAAACTTTTATCAAGGTCAAAATGTTCTTGCTAACAATCTAAACACATTACAAGATTATTCTGATACAAACAGTAATTTATTAGTATCAGAATTATTAGGATCGGGTATTGTTGATGGCTTTGAAATCACTCATAAAGGAGGATTTACTGTTTCTATTACCAAAGGTGTTGCATTTGATAAAAATGGAAATCGATTGATCTTAGAAAAAGATACTGATGTACCTTTAACTACTCCTACCACTACTGGTATAGATAAAAGAATGAGACCTATTTTACTAGGAGTCAAATATTTTTATATAGAATCTGAACTAGTAAAAGATTCTCAAGATAGAAATACTCCTACTATTTTAACACCTAGTGTAGAATTTGTTATGGGAGAAACTCTAGATGAGAATGTTTTTTTATTAGCAGTAATTACCTTAGGGGAAAAAGCTATTATAGATATTGATAATAAGGCAAAAAAAATTATGACACTTGAACAACAAGTTTCTAAAACAAATGCTTTTACCACCACCACAGATGATAGTGATACCATTGCTAGTGTTGATTCTGATATTTTTGATATCAATACTGATATTTTTAATATTAACAAAAAATCTTTTGCTGATACGATCAGAGATATGGTGTATCCTATTAACTCCACCTACATTCAATTCCCTAATGAATCTAATGGACAATTTGAAAATTCTAAAACTCCTAATGTTCTCTTTGGTGGAGTATGGGAAGCTCGCTTTAATAGTAAAGGTGTTTTCTTCCGTACTGAGGGTGGATACGCTGGAGAAGCTCGTAATGGATCTAATGGTATTCAGTCAGATGCTCTAGAAAAGCATAGGCACACTACAGAAATTGGTTCACACTTTCATTATTATCGAACAAGTAGAGGTCTTTTTGATTGGGGATCTAGAGATGAATGGGTAATGAAACACGGGAGTTATGGTGATAGATTTAACACAGAGTCAACAAATTTAGGTAATAAAACATCCCATCACCAAAATGAAGGAAGATCATCAGATGAGACAAGATCTACTAATATGCTCATAAGAATCTGGGAAAGAATAGCTTAAAGAGAATATGCCTAATAAATAGTTATTCCTCTTTCTTTCAAGTTAACTAAGTAAGATGGGTAATAGCATACAGTAAAAGAATAATATATCCAGTTTTTGCCATCCTTGGCTACGCTGAACTCGCCCATTTTTGGGCTCGGGAGAAAAAATGATAATTATAGTACACGATCAAAATAAAAGTATCACAAGAATTATCACTTGTGAAAAAGAACAAGTCTCTGATCTTGCTCTACAATTAAATTTAGAACACTATCGTACTTATGAAACAACCAATGCCTATATAGGACTATCTATAGACCACCTATTAGAAAATGGAAAAATAAAATCAGATAAACAATTAGTAGAAGAAAAATTAATTGTATTACAAGCTGATGAAGTATTAGAAGGAGATAATCTTAGAAAACTAACACTTCAAGAACAAGTCGATAAAAGATTAATCACTCTTAAAGATGATGAAGAAATCAGAGATAACATTATTGTAACATTATCTGACGACGAAATGAAAGAAAAATTCCCTGATCGGTATTCTATAGAAGAAAAAAAACCTATAAAAGACCCTGTAGTAGAAGAATTACAACTAGTAGAACATGAAATATATTTAATAGAGCAAGAAGTTTTAAAAGGTATCATTCAAGACAGAATGGAAGGAAAAATATAATGAGTAAAAATACAAAAACCAAAGCATCTACAGAAGCAAAAAAAGAAAATCCTTATCAAGCATTACTAAAAAGAAGAGAAGAACTAAAACTTCAAAAACAAGCTAATGATGAAATGAAACAAAAACAATCTAAACAAACTAATACAAAAACTTCATCATAAAAAACTACAAAGGGGTATACTATGGAAAATAGACTAGCAAACATAGAGGCTGTTCAAACAAAATTATCTGAATCAGTCATAAAACTTTCTACCACACTAGATAATTTTATCAAGTATTCTGAGGATGTTAAGATGAAACGTTTTGAGGGAATGGAAAAAAAGTTAGATGACTTAGAAATACGAGTACGACAAAATACTAAATTTATGTATCAAGCTATTGCTGGAATTACTGTTTTATTATTTATCATAGAACAGGGATTTAAATATATTACAAGTTAGGCCTAAAAATGAAAAACAATATATTAAATACCATCACTGGCTTGTGTGGATTTCTTATTTGGATTTATTTGGTAAGAGATAATACAGAGCAAGCTGTCAATCTTGCTCTAGGTATTTTGCTTATGCTTATTGGATTTGGTGGGAGGGACACCATCATTGAAATCATTAAATCTTGGAAGAACTAATTCCTCTAAGTCCCTGATAAAATATTCTAACTCAATCCCCCCAATTGGGGGGTGATTTTTTATACTAGCTTTTTAGGAAATCACCCATGCTATGCTAGAGTGATTTTTTATACTAGCTTTTTAGGAAATCAAATAGAGAAAAGTAGGAATCTTGCTCTTTATGATATTATTAAATCTTGGAAGGGGTAGAAAGAAAACTACCACTTAAATAAATAT
>CAMQSH010000167.1 GCA_947036575.1 uncultured Brevinema sp.
ACTCTAATTATATTTTAAGAACTATTAACAAAATGTATGAGGAGAAATTAATGAAAAAAATAGCATTGTTGTTATTGTTTAGTGTTGTAGCTTGTAGTACAACAGACAATAATTTGGTGGGGAAAATGCTCACAAAAAATATTCCTAGTACAGAGTTTACAATTTTAGAGGGTACACCTTTAAGCTCTTTAAGAGCTACAGGTCTGAATTCGAGAGTAGGAGATTTTAATCTTATAGAACGTCTGTATGACACAGTTTGGTATCAAACAGAAAAAGATTATGATGATGGTAAATTAGAAGTAGAAACAGAATTTGTGATTTTTGATAACAAGTCATGGATTGTTGAAAGAGAAATGGAAAATGGCCGTATGGAAGAAGTAGAGGCTGATGATTATGCAAAATTAACATGGATAACAGATGTTGCTCTTACAGATGAAACAGTTGTTGATGGTAAAACAGCAAGTCGTAATGCGGCTATTGCTAAAAATGAATCTATTGATGAGCTTGAGCTTGAATTTGAAGGCTATTGGTTAAAAGATGAACATAATCTCTACATTGTTGAAGGAGATACTCTTCTAGAAGCGCAAATATTATTAGATGCTGTTATTAAAAATCCAACATTAGCAGAATACTTAGATACAGAAAAATATATCTTATCTACTAACTTACAAATATAATTATAATATATTAAAAAAAAGACCTTCTTTTAATTGAGAGGGTCTTTTTTGATTGTTGATAATAACATAGATTTTTATAAACTATTTCTTTTTTGGTGTTGTTACTTGATTGGATTCTATAGATTGGAATAATTGCAATAAGGTATTATTTCTCTCTTGAATAACATAATCTAAGGCAGATAGTCCTTCGTTATTGGTGATTGTATAATCAGCTTTATAGGATAATAATAGTTTAGCCAATTCTTCATATTCATAAAAAGTAGCAATATGTAAACTAGTCCACCCCATATTGTTTTGTCTATTAATATTTGCTCCAGCCTGAATAAGGAATTCACTAGCTTCTGTATTATTCTTATAAGCCGCTAATAAAAGAGCATCGTTTTGATTTGTTTCAGCAATAGTTATATCTACCTTTTGTGCTAGGAAAATCTTTATATTTTTTATGTTACCGACTTGACTGGCAATCATAATAAGTGATAGGCCATCATTATCCAGAAGATTGGGATTAGCCCCAGCTTTGATAAGTGATTTAATAACTTTTGTATGATTTCTCATCGTAGCAAGACTGAGGGCTGAATGACCATTGTTATCACGCATATTGAAAGAAGCTTTGTTTTTTAGTAGCGTATTAAGAGTTTTAAGATGTCCATTATGAGCAGCTTGCATAAGAGGTGTTTGTAAGTCTGTATTCAGATGATTAATGTCAGCTCCAGCTTTGAGTAAACTATTAACAATAGCTGTAAAACCATAAGAAGCTGCATAATTTAAAGCAGACCCACCCTCATTCGTAAAATTAATGTTAGCCCCATTTTTGATGAGAAGTTTTGCGATTGCTGTATGACCATATCGTGAGGCAAAAATCAAAGCATTATTTTGATCAGAAGATATAAAATTAATATTCGCATTATTATTGATGAGCGTTTTAGCTACAGGAGTGTTACCTTCTTTGAGTGTAATTAATAAAGGTGAGTAGCCAGTATCTGGGTCTATTTGATTGATTCTAACACCATTATCTATGAATTTTTGGATGATTTTTGGTGATCCGACAGCCAAAGAATCGAGAAAATCTTGATGAGATGTTGAAAATCCTAGAGCAGGTATCAGTAGAAATACTATAGTTAAAATATTCATAGTAATTTCTCTCCTATAATATGATACTAATTAAATATATTTTCGGCAATATGGTGGGAGACAATACTAAAAACATTGCCCACATTGATAGAATTTTTTTTACCAACTAAAGGTAAACGAACAACATCATCACATAATTCCAAAATAGAGCTAGTGATCCCAAACTCTTCATTACCAAAAACAAAAGCACAATTTTCGAAATTATCAAGTTCTGATAGCGTTTTTGAAGGTTCTGCCACTTCAAGGGCAATAACTTTATAATTTTTATCTTTGGCTGCTTGGATAGCCTCTTCTGTTGTAGCAAAATACTGAAAAGGCACAAAATTTTCAGCCCCAAGAGCCGTACGTTCTAATTTTGAGTTTGGGGGACAAGGAGTAATTCCAGTGAGGTATAATTCTCCAGTTCCGAATCCATCAGCAGAACGAAAAATAGTCCCTACATTCATAGGAGAACGAAGATTATCCAAAATCCCAATCCAAGGATAACGAGTAGATTCTTTGTTGAGATCATCAAATTGAATAAAAGAGAATTTTTTATCTTCATCCATTTTTTGTTCTAATATTTCTAAAAGATCATGATAAGCAAAATTTAAAACTTTAAGTTGTTCTGATAATTCTGTGATTTCATGGACATTACGTATGGAGTCTATAATCTCAAGTGTTTTAAGGATTTTACGTCCTTCTTGATTTTTAATCGCATCTGTATAAGCAAGAGTTTCATGAATATCTATAGACTCTCCATTTTTGAGAGCAATTTCACAATTTCTAATAGTAGAAGCAATTTTATAAATTTTTTGTTTTGTGCCTAATAATGCAAACTTTCTAGGATTAATCACTAATCTACTCCGATGTTTGGGGAACAGTCATGGTATATTGTCTATCTATAAAAGACTTTTTTTCTTTAATATAACAGTTGTTATTATAAGAGTTGTTATCAACGGTCCATTCTTGTTCTATGAGATTTATAGTTGCTAGAGGATTGAGTAGAATAATAGAAGAAAACTTCATAAACAAATATTCTTCTATCATTTCTAAAAAAGTTATATAGTGTTCTTCTTGTATGTTGATGATAGTAATAGTATTTTGTTGAAGAGACGCAATACCCAAAACACCGAGATGATTCTCTAATACAAAACATTGTTCTAAAATAAGATCTTGCATTGCTTCTGTAGAAAAATCTTTGGCTTGAGCTGGTCTAAAAAACATAGGCTATCCTAGTAATTATTTATCTAAACTTTCTATTAATTCTGTAAAAGCAGGCGGATCAGGAAGGGTAAAGGACATTTCTTTGCCTGTAGTAGGGTGCTTAAAACTTAGATGACAAGCTACTAATCCCATTCCTGGCAAATGCACACGTTGGCGAGAATACAGCTCATCATTAACAATAGGGTAGGTAGCATGAGATAAATGCACACGAATTTGATGAGTACGTCCTGTAAAAAGTTTACATGCTAATAGAGTGTGTTCTTTAAGATATCTTAAGACTTTGTAATCAGTACGAGCATCACGTCCACCACGTTTTAGGACTGCCATACGTTTTCTATCATTGGTGGAACGACCTATCATTCCTTCGAGAACACCATGTTCAGGGGTAATTCCTTTTACGAGAGCTTTATAAACTTTGGTGATTTCTCTATTTTTAAAAGCTTCACTCAAGGCACGAGATGTTTTTTCGTTAAGGGCAACGATCATCAATCCTCTGGTATCTTTGTCCAATCTATGCACAATACCTACACGACCTTCTTCGCCAAAATTATAATCTATATTTTCGCTTTGGAGATAATGAAGAATACCATTCGCAAGAGTACCTGTTTCGTGTCCTTTCGCTGGATGTACGACTAGTCCCCAAGGTTTGTCAATAATCATAAGATCTTCATCTCTATAAATAATAGGAAAGGGAATTGCTTCTGGTCCAAAAGGGATGTCCACATGTTGAGACCAATAAAATTCAACCTCATCTCCAAGTAATAATTTTTGAGAGAGTTTGGGAGCTAAACCATTAATAAGAATAGAGTAGTCCAGTGTTTTGAGAGAACTTCGAGAAACAGAAGGCTCTTGTTGTGTGATAGCTGAGTCAATACGAACGTCTACTAATGATTCATCAACAGTAAACTTCGATTCGTTAAAATCTTCATATTTTTCAAAAAATTCCGATATTGGTAACATGATTCAAGTCCTTTTATATTTTTTTATTTTTACTAGTAATGTGCTACATGCAAACGTGTCAGATTTTATGGTACAACCAGTCCCCAAGAGATTAGATACAAAAGAAGATCTTTTGAAGATGGATTCTCGTACCTTAAACCAAAATGAAAGACAAGACGCTATTGCACGTAATATTTATTTTTTGGAATTAGCATTAGTGATGCCTTTCGATCATCCTATTAAAGCATTGGTCAGAGTTACTAATGAACAACAATATCAAAAATATCAATATGCTGTTAATGCTCATTTAAATCAGCGTTTGGCTGATGAGTATGTCCAGTATGGACGATTGTATTATAAAGAAAATGTTTATTTCTACAATGATGATTTCCACAAAGAATATCTCGATGGTTATGATGTTGCAGAATTTTATTTTAATTCGGCTTTGATTTATAGGAGAAAAGCTGCAGAAGAAGCACAAAAAGCTAGAGACATTAGAGGAGAATTAAACTCCAATAGAGATCAGACATTAATTGATTTCGATCAAAAAATATACACCCTAACTAATGATCCTTATGATTTTGAAGAGATCTATGGCAAAATGTTAGATGAACTTCAAAAAAATAGAGAAAAAGTTTTGGACTTACAAACAGCACTTACTGACAGCACTTACTGACAGCA
>CAMQSH010000168.1 GCA_947036575.1 uncultured Brevinema sp.
GGCTGGTAGTCCACAATTTTTAGAGTACCTCATTTCTGTTTTTAAAGATGTCAAACTAGATTTCACAGGGACAAAATTCGGACCTCAATAAATTTATTTTATAAAAATCAAAAACACCCTTCAGATTGGAGGGTGTTTTTTGATTATTATTTAAGTGTTGTTAATACTTCGTTCAATTTATTAAATATGTTTATGGAATCCTGTATATATTCTATCTTATTGCGTTTTAAGAGTTAGTTTTATTTACCGTATCTCTTTCCATAATAACTGTATAGGAGTTTCTGTCTTCAGTCATTGTTGTAACAGTAAAACCTTGTGTTGCCAATTCATTAATATGTTTCGCTATTTCTGCAGAATCAAAAACCTCAAGTGTTATATATTCTTTTTTTTGTATTTCTGTTGGGAGATTCAATTTAATTACAGATCCATCAAACAAAACACTTTGTGTAATTGTTGAAGTATTAATAGTGTCATCCATCATACTTGGGACAGATGTTTTTATCTGTTCTGTGTCTGTTGTTGGATTGTCAACGTCTTTATCTGTATCTGGTGATAAATTTTCTGTGCCAGAAGATGCCTTTGCTGGACCACTAACCAAAAGAACCAGCACAATAATAATTACCAAACCAATTACAATTCCCACTACAATTTCCCATACAGCTTCCATATTACACCTCTTTTTTCTCGAATTATACACCATACTATTGTAGTGTTTTTAATTTTATTATTATCTAAATTTTTTCCTCTATCCTCATATTAATAGTATCTTTATATGAGGAGATCTATTATGAAAAAACCCTTGCCTCTTCTTTTATTATTTATCTTATCATCTTTATCCGTTTTTTTGCTGAATAATTGTAGTGCTAAAAATGACTCTTTTCTTACTAATATCAAAGGTTCTTACTCTCTAAATAGTGAGCCTTATATTTTGTTATCAATTTATCCAAATGGTAACATGTTTACCAATGATAATATTATTTTTGAATTTGAAAAATCAACAGGCAATTATTCTGCTATCTACAAAAACTCACTAAATTATAATTATTACCCTGTAACACTTGATGGTCAAGATTTATTAATGGGAGGAAATTACTTTTCTATGAACAAAGTACTCTTTATAAATATGGAACTTTTTGCACTCAAACAAAATTAATGTTTTGTAAAATTTTTTGCAATTTCATCCATTTCTAAGACTTCAGATCTTTGTTGTGCTACTTTATACTTTTTTAATTCCTGATCTTTTAGGAGTTCCATCGATTTTCTATCTTTTACTAATTTATTATATTTCACTCTTTCTTGTTCCATTTTTTTACGTTTTTCTTCTATAGGAATGGCTAAAGATCTAGACAATTGATTGACCTGACCTTGAAGAAAATCTATAGTTTGTAGTTGTTGTATAGAAACAGATTGAGTTTTCATTTGAGAATATAATACTTCACGTGATAAATCTACTTTAGCAATGTTTTCATCTCTTTTCATTACTAGTTGCTGGTACTCTGAAGCAGCTTTGGACAAAATATTTTTTTGTTCCAATTCTAACTTTTCTCTTATATCTAAAATTTTTTGTAATTTAAAATTAAATTTTTTCATACAAATATTGTAATAATATTTTACAATAATAGCAATTTTTCTAAATTAGTTGACTATATTTTTATAGAATATTATATTCAGTTATTAAGGAGGACAATATGATAAAAATATTGTTATTACTACTTTTAGTAACGAGTGTCAGTTGCTCTAATAGTAAAGAAGATACTTTTATTGCTTCAGCTAAGGGATACTACTCTCTAGAAAGTGATCCAACAAAAGAAGTTCTGGTAAATAATGAAGGAGATATCTATATTGGAGGTATTAAAACCTATGATTTTGAAAAAATAGAGACAGATACTAGAGCTATTTATGAGCATGAAATAATAAAAGATTATTATGGTTTTTCTATTACTGGAACAAAATTAGCAAAAACTAAAACTAGCTATTCAACAGAGAAAAGTGTTCTGTTTAATGACCTAGAGGATTTTGCTACAAAAAAATAATTTATAAAGACATCTTATTTTAATTTTTTTTAGAATCTTTAAGATAAATTTGTATCTCTAATTAAAAATATCTATTGATTTATAATACATTATGTGCTACAATAAATTATATAAGGAATTATTGATTTATGAAAAAAGTTATCTTTTTTGTTTTATCTCTATATTTAATGCTCCCTATATTTGTCTATAACATAAAAGAAGTATCTCGTGTTCATATAATGAAATATACTGGATCATTTGATATTATCTATCAAGATAGAAATCAATATAGTGATGATCTTACTTTTATACAGAGTGTTATTCTTGATACCACTCCTAATTCAGAAACACAATTTTTTCCTAATGATTTACAAGAAATTAACAAAAATTCGTACCATCCTAATGTATCTTATTTAACACATTCTCCTCGAGCACCTCCTTATATTGTATAATATATACATTTAAAAGACGGAGTTCCTCATGGAAAACCTAACAAAAAACAAAGGGGCTTTAATGTCTTATTTAGTTTTTAAGGTACTATAGTGAAATTTTTTCTCTATTTTTCTATTCTCTTTTCCGTAACATTTTTATGCTCCTCTAATATTTGGAGTGACGATATTTGGTTTATGTTACCTTCCAATGGGCAACCTGTTTCAGGGACTATGGAGATTAAAATATATCCTCCTTCTGAATCTGTTGCTATTAATATTTGGATAGAACATGACAGAACCGAAGACGTCGTTTGGATGGGAACAGTAAGATTAGAAAATAACTATACAATATCTGTAGATACCACTCGATTCAAACCCGGCAGATACAAAATTGAAGCACTTTACTTCTTATATGGAGAAGATTTTGATGGTGATATTGATATTTGGGTTAATACGCCATAACAAATATTGTTTTATCAATATAAAATAAAATAAATACACAAACAAAGGAAAAAATTATGAAAAACACAAACATTCTAAATAAATTATTTTTATTCGGAGCTATCATGCTCTCTTCTACTAGTCTCTTTGCAGATGATATTTGGTTCACATCCCCGCAAGCAGGACAATCTATTCAAGGTATGGTACAAATTCAAATCCAAGCACCTTATGGAAATCCTTCTGTTAATGTTTGGATGGAATATGATATGGGTAGAGAAACTATTGTTTGGAAAGGTAAATTAACTGCCAAAAATAACTATACTATTACTGTTGATACTACCAAATTCAAACCTGGTAAATATAACATCGAAGCTGAATACTTTATACAAGGTAAAGATTATGATGGTGATATTGAAGTATGGGTAGGTACTAGTACTGATGATGCTAAGGGTGAATATTTCCCACAACAATAATTATTAATTTATAACTATAAAAATAAAAGCCACCTTATATGGGTGGCTTTTATTTTTAAGATAATTTTATTGATTTATTTTATTAAAAATATTATTCCTGTTTCTGTAGGTGTTACTAAATCTGCTGATAGTACCGTACTAGAACTAATAAGCACATCACCTTTTTGCCCAAATCCTATACCAACAAAAAAATTCTTTGTATCATGAACAAATTGATAGACAGCCAGTATTCCTTCTGCTTCAATTTCTACAAAAGTAAAAGTTATTACCTCAGAAGCTCCTGTAATAGGAAAAGACCCATCACCAGATACTTCTATGATTGTACCTTCTGCAACTGTTACTGCTGGATTTAATTGAGTTCGAAACCACAATTCTGCACGATCTGTTATTTTCCATGTTCCTTTAAAATCGTTTAAAAAAATTTCTTTAGAATCTTTTGTTGCAGAACATTGGGAAAATAGTAATAAAAAAAATGATATACAAATGTATTTTTTCAATATGACCTCTTATTTATATAATATAAATGATTTAGTTAGCAAGTTATATTAATCGTTTTTATTTTCTAACCTCACTTTGCTGGATAAGAAAATAAAGTGCTGACTTTATTTAATAATATAATAACTTTTTCTTCTGTAGAAGATTCTGCAATCAATCGAACAATAGGCTCTGTGTTAGAAGAACGAAGATGTATCCAGGATCCATCTTTTAAGTCTAAACGCAAACCGTCTTCTATATTAGTGTCTGCATCAGGGAAAACAGATTTCATTTGATCAAATAATTTATTTAAATCCCCGTTAAAATCATATTTTTCTTTTTTCATTACTACAGGAGGAAGTTGAGATACTATCTCAGAAAGTAGTTTTTTTTCTTTTGCTAAAAGCTCCAAAATCAACGCAATACCAACAAGAGAATCTCTTCCTGCATTGACTGCTGGATAGATAATTCCTCCATTACCTTCTATTCCATAAAAAGAATTTTCTAATGCTACTTTTTTGACAACATTAGCTTCACCTACTTTAGATCTGAAAGTCTTCCCTTGATACTGCGCATTGAGCAAAGCTCCTGCACTAGATGTGCTCATATTCAAGACTATACTTCCTCTTTCTCCTCTTGCTAATAATGTTTGTAGAGCAAGAACTGGTGTTAATTCTTCACTTAAAACAGTTCCTGTTTCATCAGCAACTACCAAGCGATCAGCATCAGGATCTTGAGCAAAAGCAATATCTACTTTTTTGGATAAAATAATATCTTTTAGATGTGTTAAATGTGCTGGGATA
>CAMQSH010000169.1 GCA_947036575.1 uncultured Brevinema sp.
TGAGCTTTTATAGTGCTATTGCGAGATTTGCTAAAAAACATCTTATAAAAGGTGGTACTATTTTTTTAGAAATAGATCACAAATATGAAAAAGTGTCTCAATTATTCTCAGAAGACGAATTTATTGATAAAGAACTGGTAAATGATTTATCAGGATTACCCAGAGTATTAATTCTAAAGAAATTAACGTAAAAGAAATAATTCTTTTACAATATGGTTTGTAGAGCTTTTTACGATATTATTTGTATTAGTATCAGAGTTTAGGATAAAAACTTTACTAAAGGTTATTTCTAAATTATTTGTAGATAATTCCCCATTTAGTAAGATTTCCATGTTTGCTGAGATGATATTATTTGTTATATCTTGATGAAGGGTATTTAGTACTTTAAAATACCCTTTTTCAACAATGTGCTCTTTAATAACTTGAGATTGTTCTATTGCTGTTATATTTGTAAACTCAAAAGCGGGAATAATTGATAGAGTAAATTCTCCTTTAGGATTAACATTCAAAATAATATCCATATCACCGTCTGAAGGTGTATTCCACAATCCTTCCATAGATTTGTATACTGCTTGAGAAACACTAGGATGTTGCATATTATCTACTTGTATAGAAACAATTTCTTGACCAAATATTATCATAGAAGATATAAGTAAAGAAGCTATTAAAAACAGTTTTTTCATCCAAAAGCTCCTTAAAATTTGAAGATATATCATTATAAAGTAAGCATAAAAAATAATCCAATTTTTATAATGTTTTCATAGTTGACACAAGTAATACTGTCTTTTATACTTATTGAAATACCATGGAGGAAATAGTGCTAAAAAAGTTATTTTTATTAACTGTCTTGTTAAGTTTTTCTGTTTGTACAGCAGGTGAAAATCTAGTGTCGTACAAAAAGGTTTTATCAGATCCTCTTGTATCCTATAGGAAAGGACATTATCGAAATGTTGTTGAAATCTTTGAAAAATCACCAGCAAAAGCTGATAATTTAGAATTACAATATATATGGGCTAGTAGTTATTTAGAGCTGAGAGAATATGAAAAAGCTTTTCAAAAATTTTATCTTATTGATGCTATAGAATTATCCCAATCAAAAGAATATAATTATATATTTCCTTTTTATGTGAGAAAATATTTACACACATTGATAGCTTTAAATAACCCAGATATATTGACACCAGAAGACGAGCTAAAAATTCTTGATATGGTAGTTCTTGTCCCAAAAGATTCTCCTATTCGTTCTTATATGGATAAAGAGCTTTTTTCTGTGCTTTGGTCTTCAAAAAATTATACAGCAATGCTTAGCTTAGAAAAAAATCTATCATCTCAAGGGCAAGCTTGGGTAGAATTGGCTAAACAACAATTAGGGCAAAAATATAATGTGCAAATTATTATTAATAATCAAAAAGAATTTATTAAAAGTTTAGCTTATACCAATATCTTAGATGAATTATATCCGAACAACTATAAATCTAAAAAAGATTTAGATAATCTTGTTGAGATGAATCTCAGAGTAAAAACGCATAGAGATAAAGCTTTATTATTTGCACAAAGATATGAAAATTTATTCAGAGACAAAGAATACTATGTAAAAGTTTTATCTCGCAAAGCGCTTTTAGATGGAGATAGGGGTGTTTCTGCTACTTTATTATATGATTATATTATTAAAAATCCTAAAGCTAGTTTAGAATTTTATATTTATACTTATGAATATATGATATCTAGAAAAAGAAGTGATTTAGCAGATATTGTTGCAACACAGGCATTTAAATATTATAATAAAAAGTTTTATCAAGAAGCAAAAAATGGGATAGAATTCCATAAAAATCCAAGTTATATTCTTTCTTGGTATGAAAAAAATTACAAAAATATCACAGATAATCAGCATTTGCAAGTATTTAGAGCTTTAATACGAGTAGATATGGAAAGAGCTGAAAAAGCAGTAGATCTTGTGAAAACTATCAAAACAAAAGATCCTCAGATTATTCTTATGCATGGCTTAATTAAAGAACATTTTGGTAAGACAGAAGAAGCATACAAAGATTATTTAAGATTAATCTTTCAAGATGCCTTTGGTTATGCAGGTATTGTTGCTAAAAATAAAGAAAAAATAATGAGAGATGAATTTAGAGATCATTTTGATAAGGTAGTTAAAGATCTTGTTGTACAAATCCCGTCCTTTGAATTAAAAGACCGTCTAATGCTCTATAAATCTTTTTTAATAGATAATGAGCTTGCTCAGTATGTAGATCATAGACAGTTAGAAAAGGATCAAAAAGCATTTAATAAAATTGTTTATGCTGATTTACAAAATGTTCCTGATATTCCTATTTTAGAAAATTACCCAAAAGCATTGAGTAATTTAGCACCAGAAACACAAGATTATGTAGAAAATGCTGTTTTAGAAGCAATGAAAAATGATACTAATTGGCATAATACAGCACGCTATTATTATAAATATAGAGATCTTTTTATTAATAGTGATACAGAAGGTTATTTAACTTTTAGGCTATATTTTTATACTAGAGATCAATTTGGGTATACTTATTTACCAAATTATCCTAAGGAAATAGTAAAACTAGTATTCCCAAAACCTGAGTTTGACTTGATAAAAGAATGGATTGATAATGATGAGGATCTAGCTTATTGGATGTTATCTTCTTTTATGGCAGAGAGTCATTTTAGAAAGAGAGTTTATTCACAAGTTGGTGCTGTTGGATTTGCACAAGTAATGCCGTATACTGCCAAAGATATCAAACGTTGGCTTAAAAAACCTTATTTATTAAATTATGATTTTTATGATAATATGAGAATGGGGATCTATTATCATAAAAGAATGTATGATATGATGGATGATAATGTGCTTTTATCCTTAGCAGCTTATAATGCAGGACCTGGATCAGTACGACGTTGGCTTAGGGAATATGCACATATCAAAGATGATTATCTCTTCATAGAAGCGATAGATTATCAAGAAACACGTAATTATGTGAAAATCATTAATTATAATCATGGAATGTATCGTTTATTAAATGATAATGATTTGTATTAAAAATAGATGAAAAAATAAAAGCCTCTTCATTAGTGAAAAGGCTTTTATTTTGTATATAAGTTTTTGTGGAAAATTTTATTATTAAAAAGATAATCCTAAACTTACTGTTCCAGATAATGCACCCAATCCTTTCATTTCAGACCAAGCGTCAGGTAGATCTGCTACATAACGATAGTTAGCTGATAATGATAGGAATAAATATCCTACTAATCGAATATCAAAACCAATTTCAGGTACAACTATTAGAGATGTAGATCTGTTTTCTATAAGACCTGGAACATCTCTAGATATAGCATCAAATGCAATAGCACCAACTAATACTTGAGTTCTAAACACAACAGGACTTTTTGGATTCCAACGAAATCCTATAATGCCACCACCATATACGAAAGAGTGATCATTTACTCCTCCAAAATCTTGTTGGCTAAATGAAGAATAAACCCCACCACCAATGAAAAAATATTTACCGAGATTAAAACCAAAACTTGGTCCACCAACGGTTAAAAATTTGTCACTAAGTGCACCAAATTGTTGTTGGTAATTTACCCAAATACCAAAATGGTAGCCTTCGTCTAGATCTTTGTTGGTATCAAGTGTTTCTGTTTTTGGCAGAGCACTATTGTCACCGAGATCTTCTTGAGAAAGCATTTCATTTGCTACCGGTTCATTGTTATCTGTTCCTACAACAAATTGAGCATAACCAATTGATGTAGAAAAGAAAATAGATAACATGGATAAATAAACAAATAAAGCACTTCTTTTAAATTCATTCATAATATACCTCCCTGATATATGTATCTATCTGAAAAGTAGCTATATTATGAATGAATGTCAAATCATTAGAGAGGATTATTTTGAATAATTTGAAAATGATAATCTGTAGTTTCTTGTATTTCCAAAATTAATGTGGGAGAGAACAAGTCGAATTGATGACTGGAAAACAAGATAAGATGAAATTGAGATAATTTGGTGATGAGTTGGACGAGTTTTTGTCTATTTGATTTAGATAAAAAAGAATCTGGTTCATCAAGAATAATAATAGATTTTTTTATTGCTAGATTTCTAACAAAGGATAACAATTGTTTTTCACCACCAGACATGGTGTGGCAATACTTAGATAATAAATGAGCTATTTGTAACTCTTCTATTAAGAAAGCACTTTGATCTTCTCCATTTAGGTAAAGCCCTTGTTGTATGAATTCTAGTCCTGACATGGGTGGTAGGTTAGTAGCTATTTGTGGGAGAAAAGAAATTTTTTGAATTATATTTGTATGGGATAATTTTTTTATATTAATGTTTTGTAGATATATATCACCTTGATAATCAGTGTTAAATCCAGTGATAGAATGAAATAGAGATGTTTTTCCTGAACCATTTGTTCCATGAATAAGAATCAAACCTTTATCAGGAAGTTTGAGAAAAGGGATAGAAAAATGAAAGTCAGAATATTGAATAAAAAAATCTTGAATAAGGATCATAGGGAACTCTGTTATAATTTTAAATAATTATAGATGATTTTTATTAAAATTACAAGCTAAACGT
>CAMQSH010000170.1 GCA_947036575.1 uncultured Brevinema sp.
ATTATATCTTATTTATTTTGAAAAGTCAACGATTAAATAATATTTTACTAAAATAGTAATTTGTAGATTTTATAATACTAAAATATTTTATATAGATCTTGACGTGCTTCTAAAAAAACAATATAATTATCCATATTATTAAAGTAGGAAGGAAGTTATATGAAAAAAATAAGTATGATTTTTTTAGGAATATTAATTGTATCCTGTGCTGGCACAGATACATCTGTTGCCAAATGGTCTTTATCTTTACCTGAACTTAAACAAGAATCTATAGGATATGTAGTAGAAGAGACTTTTTATTCTATTGCCTTACAAAGAAACTGGAGTTATAATATTTATTACCCAGCTGGATATTCTGAAACAAATCAATATCCTGTTATTTATCTCTTACATGGAGCTTATGGGAAGCATACAGACTGGAAACTAGCGGGAGAAGCTCAAATAATATTAGATAGAGCAATAGCCTCAAAAATATTACCTCCAACACTTGTAATTATGCCTGATGGGCAAGATGCTTGGTATACAGATATTTCTGGTACAAATATGCAGAGTGCTTTTGAAAAAGATTTATTTCCTTATATAGAAACAAATTTTTCTACAATTAATAAAAAAGTAGCTCGAGCAATAGGGGGACTTTCTATGGGAGGATATGGAGCTTTGACTTTTGCAATGAGAAATCCTGAATATTTTGGATCTGTTTTTGCTTTATCTCCAGCTATCACAGAATTAAAAAAAGCTCCACCACAAGCACTACTAAATCTCTTAGAAAAAGATTTTACTCAAGTATTTGGGACTCCTTTTTCACAGAAAAAATGGGATGCTATCAGTTATACCCATACTTATGAACAATATAAAAAAGTAAATTCTCCTGTTAATTTTTTTGTTGCTGTAGGTACAGATGATATCATCACTCCAGTAGAAGACTCAAGAGCTCTAGTAGAAAAATTTGATAAAGATAAAGTTTCCTATAAATTTATTGAAGTTCCTAGTGGTAGTCATTCTTGGGGATTTTGGACATTAATGTTAGCTCCTTCTTTAGAGTTTGTTGGGAAAATATTTGAGAATATTTAATAAGATTATTACTATAAAAACTGCTATTTAATATAGCAGTTTTTTGATTAATTTAAAATAATAAATATAATATAAAACGTCTTGACAAGGTTCTATAAGGGTGTTACAATATAAAGTGTTATGGATGTAGATGAGCACGTAGAATCTAGGATTTAAAGATGCTCTTTATAATCTATGTTATGATATAAAAATAATTAATAATATAAAATATTAGGAGTCTTACATGTCCAATAAAAAATCATTTTGGTCTTTTTTTCAAAGTTTAGGAAAGTCATTTACTCTTCCTATTGCTTTACTTGCTGTATCAGGAATTTTGCTTGGGGTAGGAGCTGCGTTTAAGGGAGATGGGATTAGAAGTCTCATACCTATATTTGATAATCCCATCTTACTACAAATATTCAACTATATGTTTATTGTTGGATTGTTTACTTTCAAAAATCTTGCTGTGCTTTTTGCTATTGCTATTCCTTTAGCTTTAGTTAAAGAAGACAAAGAAATCGCTGCATTCTCTGGTTTTATAGGCTATGCAATTATGAATGTAGCTATTAATTATAGCTTAGTTCAAACAGGTACTCTTGCATCAGCTGATGATATGCGTCTAGCTGGTCAATCAATGATTATGGGTGTTCAAACAATAGAAACTGGGGTACTTGGTGGTATTATATCAGGGATTATCGTTGCTAAACTTCACGAACGTTTTCACACAATTCAACTTCCTTTAGCCTTTGCCTTTTTTGAAGGAACACGTTTTGTTCCTATTGTTACTCTTTTTACCATGTCTTTAGTAGGTATATTCGTAGTGCCACTTATTTGGCCAGTTTTTACATTTTTTATGAATGGTTTTGGACACTTGATTAGTATATCTGGAGCATTTGGAGCATTTCTATTAGGTGCTGGTGAAAGATTACTTATTCCTTTTGGTTTACATCATATTTTAACTGCTATGGTTCGTTTTACTGCTATTGGTGGTGAAAGACTCGTAGACGGTGAAATGGTAACAGGGGCATTAAATATTTTTTATACGATGTTTGAAAAAGGGATTCCTATAGATACAGAACTTTCTCGTATGCTTGTACAAGGTCGATTACCTAGCTTTTTCTTTGGTTTACCAGCTGTGGCACTCGCTGTTTTTCACACTGCTAGAGAAGAAAACAAACCCTTTATAAAAGGACTTTTAATATCTGGGGTTGTCACTGCTATTGTTGGTGGAATTACAGAACCTTTAGAATTTTTATTCCTTTTTATTGCACCACCTTTATATGTTTTTCATGCTATTATGACAGGATTGTCCTATATGCTTTTAGGAATGATGGGAGTAACTGTTGGTGAAGCAGGAGATATTATTGGATTTATTATCTATGGGCCTCTTCAAGGATTGCACAATAGATGGTATTTAATTATTGTTTTAGGAATAGTCTGGTTTATTATTTATTATCTAGTATTCAAATGGGCAATTTTACGTTTTGATCTTAGAACACCTGGAAGAGATATAAAATCTACAACAGAAAATACTGATGGTACCACTGATGTGGATGATATAGGTAATTTTACAGCAAATAAAATCCTTAAAGGAATAGGTGGTGCTGAAAACATTGTGTCTATTGATAACTGTTTTACTCGATTACGTATAGAATTAAAAGATAGTAGTATCATTAATAAAGATTTGATTCGTGAAGGTGGCGGTATTAGTGTTGTAGAATTAGATAAGTACAATATCCAAATTATTATTGGGCCTCAAGTTCAAGTAATGCGTAGAAAAATAGATAAATTATTGAAGGTATAATTATGTTTAATCAAAGTCGTTTAATAGATACTTTTTTAGATCTTATTAAGATACCTTCTCCCTCAGGTAAAGAAAGAGCTTGTGCTGATTATATTAAAAATTATCTAACTACTATTAATATTAATTGTATAGAAGATTCTGCTGGTGAAAAAATTAATGGAGATACAGGAAATATTATTATTCATCTGCCTTCTCCAGCTTTGCCAAAAATTTTGTTTTCTGCTCATATGGATACCGTAGGACCTTGTGAAAAAATTGTTCCTATTATAGAAGGAGATCTCATTAAAACAGATGGAACTTCTGTATTAGGAGGTGATGATAAATCTGGTGTTGCTGTATTGTTAGAGGTATTACATACCCTTTCTGAACAAAAAATCCCTCATCCTGATTTAACTATTATTTTTTCTATATCAGAAGAAACTGGCTTGTTAGGAGCAAAAAATGTTGATCCTAAATATCTACAAGATATTGACTACGGAATTGTGTTGGATGGTTCTGGAGAAATTGGAACTATATATAATTCGGCACCTTACTCAGCGAAAGGTTTTGTTACTGTTTATGGTAAAGCTGCTCATTCAGGTTTAAATCCTGAAGATGGTATTCATGCTCTTGTAGTTGCAGCTCATGTAATTGAACGTCTTACAATAGGAAGGGTCTCAGATACTTCTAGCTGTAATATTGGCTTAGTTAATGGTGGAGTTGCAAATAATGTAATTATGCCTGAAGTAGAATTAAGTTTTGAAGTGAGAGCATTATATCCTCAAGATCTTGAACAAATAATAAGTACAATAAACAAGCAATTTCAAGAGTCTTGTAGTGTTTTTGGGGCAACATGCTCTAGTACAATAGCTTTAGGAACTCCAGAAAAGCCAGGAACACCAGGATTTTTAATAGATCCTCAAGAACCTATTATTCAACTATTTAAAAAATCTACTTTAGATAAGGGATTTCCTTTTTCTATACTTGATGGAAAGGGTGGGAGTGATGCCAATATTTATAATGAACAAGGTATTCCAACTTTAAATGTGAGTGTTGGTATGTCAAATATACATTCAACAGATGAGTATATTTTGAAAAGTAATCTGAGTAAGGCAACTGAGTTAGTGTTGGCTTTTATTCAAGATCTCACTCAAAAATAATACGATGTTGTTATTAATGGGTTAAAATATAAAATTATTATTTGAAAAATTATTGACAAAATAATACAACAATGTTATAATAAAAAACAATGGAGAGATGGCTGAGTGGTCGAAAGCGGCTTCCTGCTAAGAAGTTGTCCTGGATATTACGGGACCATGGGTTCGAATCCCATTCTCTTCGAATTATATAAAGAGCTAAGTCTAAAATATTAAAAGACTTAGCTTTTTTGATTCCTATGCTGTGTACAGATTGTGTACGATTTGTGTGTACAGAACAGAGGTAAAACTATGGGAATGTATCTAAGAGAAAATGGGATCTATTATTTAAAAATTAGAGAACATGGAAAATACAAAAGAATATCTTTAGAGACTAAGGATATCTACACGGCTAAAGAAATCTACAATGCTTACCTATTGGATAAGCTCAAATCAAAGCTCATCACAAATAGAGAAAGGGCTACAGGCTCATCACAAATTATCTATTCAAATCCTATTCAGGAAAAGAAACCCCAAATCAAACTAAATAAAATAGAACCTATATACTTAGAATATATAGAGTCCTGTCAATTAAAAGGACTGGAACCTGCTACTATATGGTATAA
>CAMQSH010000171.1 GCA_947036575.1 uncultured Brevinema sp.
ACAGAGTTTACATTAAAATAGATTCTCAGATGGTTTTCGTTAAAAAGCATAGTAGGGGGAGATATCCCGAAAATACGGAGGCATCCTGCTATGTATGCCTGATATTCTACACACTGTGTGCTTCACACAAAATACAAAGAAAAACACCATGCTTAACGCTATGGTGTTTTTAGTGTAAAGCCCAACTGGGCATCGGAGGAGACGGGACTTGAACCCGCGGCTTTCGGCGTGACAGGCCGATACTCTAACCAAACTGAGTTACACCTCCAATTTTATTAAAATAAAATGAAAAATTGACGGGAGAGGGACTTGAACCCCCGACCAAGAGATTATGATTCTCCTGCTCTACCGACTGAGCTATCCCGCCTTAATGGCAAAGATAAAATCTAACCATTGATTTGATTCTTTGCGGAGGGAAGAATTGAACTTCCGACCTCCGGGTTATGAGCCCGACGAGCTACCACTGCTCTACTCCGCTACGTGTATATATAGTATATATTATTTCTTTTAGAAATGCAAGCTTTTTTACAAGTTTTTTTATTATTTTTTCTTAAAAGGAAACCAAGATTTTTTATTTGTTGCCATCTCAGTAATTGGTATTATCATTTCTTCATTAATAATTTCTTTAGTTTCTTCTTGTTGAGTAAAAGGCATATTTATAAAATCAGTTTGAATTTTTTGAATTAATATTTGCTCATCTAGAATATCTTTTGTATCTGTTAAGATTTTCCCAATATGTTTAAAATATACAATTCCATCTGGTAGGGGAGATAATTTTATATATCTTGTTTGAATCTTAGTAAAAAATGACGTTGCTAGTTGTAATGCTAAATAGGAATTTTTTGTAGTACAAATATCTAAACAAATAATGTTTAAGAAATTATATAATTGAGTTCTAGCATTAGTTTTTTCAATGGTAGAATTAGCATTATTGAGATCTGAAAGTAACAAACGATATTCAATGACTTGTTGTTGTGCATATAAGGATATAGTAATATCTTGAAATATTTCATTTTTTTCTTGAAGATTTTTTTGTAAAATATTATTTTTTTCATGAGCTATCGTTATTAATTTTTTTAAGCGACTAGCACAAATTAATAATGCCAAAGAAAAAATTAAAGCAACGCCAGATAAAATAACATATCCACTGGATTCTAATGTTTTAGGAAATATAGAACTAAATTCATTTCTTTTTTCTTGAATAAAATCTGATGTTTTTTGTATAACTGTTGGAGTAGGTATCTCAGTTATTACTTCTGTTACTTGTGCTTCAGTTGTCACATCTGTGGGAAAAGGAAAAGGAGCTGTAGTAATATTAGTATCAGAAGTGAGTGTGTTTGTATTTGTTGGCATAATTTACTCCAAGTATTATTCGTTTTCTGAGATAATACTTTTTAATATTTTTGAATTTTTATCTGTCCATATAGTAAGTAATATCAAGATGATTGCTAAAAAGAAAATAATATATTGAATAGTCCATCCATTCAGTACATATAAACTTTTATGAGTAATTGGCATTACAGGAACTTCTGCGACATAGGTACCTTCTTCATATTCTTTAATAGGTGCAATATCCATACGTCCCATAGGATCAACAACTGTTGTTATACCAGTATTTACAGAGCGGGCAATAGATCTTCGTAAAGAGATTGCTGTATGTGTAGTATTAGCTAAATGTTGCCATAAAGGTGCTTTTGCCCCAAGTTTCCATTTGTATGCCCAACCATCATTAGTAGGGTTAACAAAATATTGAACACCTTTTTTAACAAAAAGACGTCCTAAAATAGCATAAATATCTTCAAAACATATTAAGATAGCGATTTTTATTCCATTCTTACTAGTTAAAATAGTTAATTCTTCCCCAGGTGAAGCCCAAGCTGCTCCCATGGATTTGATCAAATTATCAAACCAGGGCCAATTTTGTGATCCTGGTATCCATTCTCCAAAAGGAACAATATGTATTTTTCTATAGATATTTGTTACCATAACATCATTTGTATATTTAATAAAAGTAGCACTATTATAAGATTTTCCTGTTTTTTGATCTGCTGAAAAATGAGTAATTATTATAGGGATATCTAATTCTTTTGATAATTCAATAAATTGCTTTGAATATTTATTTCTAGGATGATCTATCCCGTATCCTTCTATATCTTCCCAAAAATAATGAGAAAGCATAATTTCTGTTTGTAATATTAAATCAGGATTTTCATTAGTGACAGATTTCATCATATCTAAGTATTTTTGCGATAATTCATCACCCTCTCTATACCATGAACTATGTCCAGGTCTATTAGGTTGCATCAGAGCAACTCTTTCTCTAAATAGTTTAGTATCAATAATTTCTTTCCAGTTATTCATAGAAGAAACACCATAAGCTAAATTACATAAAAATATAAATACTGTTATATATAAAGGAATAGCTGACTTTTTGATAGCAAGAGTGATGTTTTTAGTTTTTTCCCAACTTAGTACTAATTCAGCAAGAGCAGAGTTAGTTAATAAAATAATAAAACTAACTCCCCACGCTCCTATCATATCTGCTGATTGAAGAAAAACTAGCTGCTTCCATAGAGCATCTGCTGGAGTATTCCATCTAAAACCAAAAAAGCCAACAGATCTAATGATCTCAAAACAGAGCCATATTAAAGGGAAGACAAGAAATCTTATTTTTGGGAATTTAGTAGAAACATATTTACTTAAAATCATAGCCATCATAAAATATGACGCATAAATAGGAAATGCAAAAACAGCACTTATTTCATGAAAAGCAATAAGCCAATATAAAGTACAAAGATAATATAAATAACTAAATACAAACCCATACTTAGCTAGTCGTATTATGGATAGCTTTTGAATGATGTATATTAAAGGAACAAAAGCTATCCATATAAATGGAAGGTCAAATGTTGAAAAAGATAAAGAGTTTAGTATAACCCAAGTAAAAAAGCAGAGAAGAATTGTTTTACGTGTAGTGTTGATAGTTGCCATTTATATTCCTTTTTTTAAGTACTTAGAATAGAAAGTACTATTAATTTTTTGTTTTTTATATGATTGTTGTATAATAGTGACAAGTTGCTCCCATTGAGATGGGGTAATATAACCATAAGGAATAGGGAGTACTTGATGAGGGCTAAAAGAAATAATTAATGCGGTCATAGTTGTTTTAATTTGATAAATATTAGCTAATTTAGTTTGTTGTGTTCCTTTTGAGGTTTTCCAGATTATAGTATCTTCTGAAAATTCAAAACTCATTTCTTCTTTTAAAAAAAGAGTGTTTTGATAAATAAGTTGGGTTCTTTTTTTTATAAGATGAGGAATAAGAAAGGTATAAAAAGACCATAAAGTAAACCAAATAATAATAATTGTTGTTTCTAAAATATCAGGATTAGTGATTTTAACAGCAACAGCTGTAGTAATGAAAAATAAAAGTATATTGGATATTAATTTAAAATAGATTCTTTTCATAAAAAAAAGCAGTAAATTATCTGAATATTCTTGCTCTGATAATGTGACAGAGATTTTAACCATGATACCCTTCTTAAAATATGTGAGATTATATTGATAATATATATTTTATAATTATATCAACTCTATTTTATTATGTCAATGTAAAAAGAAAATTAATTTTAATTAATTTGTATAATATAGACAATAATAACAAATGAAGCGGAGTGGGGCAAAAAAAACAATCACTAATACTTGTGATTGTTTTTTTATTTACTTATTTCTTTCCTTCATTAATCATTAATGCTATATTACCAAAGCCTACTATAGAGGCATAAATCCACTCTAAAGGACTTAAAATATTTTGTGTAAGAATTACCCAAGTAAGAACCACTACATATGGAATTAATAAAAAAAGTGTGGTAATTAATCCAGGGTTATATCCTGGTTTTATTAATTGAGTAAGGTAGAGATGAGCAACGACATTTCCCAATTGAAAAATCATGGCACCAGTACCAATCCAAGGAGTTGTTTTGGCCAATAAAGCTCCCATAATAATCCATACCCACACACCCATATTGATAATAAATATCTTTTTCTCATTGAGAGGTAAATTTACTTGCGGTGGATCTTTAGCAAACGGAGTATAAGTATTAAAAAAATGTTTAAATCCTCCAGGAAGTATATACTCCTCAAATTCATGAAACATTAATAGTGGTAAATGAAACCACAATAACCAAGTAAATAAATTGGAAGAATATTGGTCAGGTAATCTTAAAAACATTAGTGTCATTAGAGCTGAAGCTAAGACACCTGAAGACAGTTGCCAAAGTTTATTTATCTTTGCAAGTTTATTTCTAGATATTTTATTTTCTACCATACTAACTCCTTTAGCTAATTTATTTAATATCTTGTTTATAGCTATTTTTATTTTAATATGTCAATAAAATATACTAAATATATAGTATGTTTTCCTATTTTTTTTTGTGTGAGATATAATAAAATGGTGGATTTATAATAGTTATTATAAATCCAATAGTACTAGATAAAGATACTACTATCTTTGTTATGAGCTGTTTGATTTTGCAGAGGATATGAATAGAATATAACGATGTTTGTAGCAAAAAA
>CAMQSH010000172.1 GCA_947036575.1 uncultured Brevinema sp.
ACAAAAAAAGATTTATTTATATGAAGCTCCAGCAAGCTTAGGAATTCCAGGATTAGCTCAAGCAACTTCTTTCTTAAATCAAGATCCAGATTTCTCTCGTATGTCTACCTTGTGGGGTCAAATAGGTTCCAAACTCTCTAGCTCTGATACTGTTTTTTATCCTATGAAAGATAGAGGAATATATGCTAGTACTATATTCTTGGAGTCAGAAACTATCAGCACTCCATTAGCTGCTCAGTTTACTGTTATTGATGGGACAACGATTAGTCTCGGTGATACCATAGATGAGTTAATGTATAATGCTTTAAAATTATTAGGAAGCAAAGATAAAGTCACTCTTACAGAAGAACAACAATTACGTGCTTTGTTAAAAGATGTATACCAATATTATCTCAGTGCAGAAAAAGCAAGAATAGATGGTAATACTCAAGAATATCAAGAAAATGTCGATAAAATAGGAGTTGCCTTGCAAAGTGTTAAAGGATCTTTGTAAAAGAAAATAGGGTGACAAATATACGATGTCAAGGATATTGTTATGGAAGCATCAGAAAAAGCGATGTTAGTTCGCCGAGGAAATGAACTATTTAATAATAAAGATTATAAAAATGCTTTGAAAATTTATCTTGCTGTAGATAATCATAGTGGAATTGCCCGTATTGCTAGTATTATGGAACACGAGAAAAAAGATAGGGTTACGGCACTAAAATTATATAAAAAAGCAAAACACCATGCGAACGTAGAAAAATTAGCTTATGAAATGGCTCAAGCAATCCGTTTGTTAATTAAAGAAGACAAAGAAAAAGAAGCTGTGTCTAATGGTGAAAATTACAATACAGGTTACAAAATTTCAGGTCAAGCTCCTACTATGCTTCCTCACGAAGCATTACTAAAGGCAAAGGCAAGATTAGGTATTAAAACAGAAAAAAACTACTTCGCTGAAAGTGATAAAGATATTATCCCTTGGCGGCCTATCGTCATCTCCAAAAAAGATTTAGATGATATGAAGTAAGATAGGAATATGATGAAAAATAATTATAAATATTTTCTATTATTGATGTGTATTTTTTGTTTGTCTAACGTTCTGATGTACAGTCAATTAAAACCAGGAACCTTTTCAGAATATTCTGATAATGAAAAGTCTGTTGATATGATAGAGTCATTACCAGAGTACCATTCTACCATAAATTGGACCAAAGGTACTGTTGTTACAGATTATAGTATTCCTATTACTTATAATGATCTTAATATTGGACGTAATATGGGTGATCTTTTGGAGCAATTAAAAGAGAAAATTATACAGTTTACAATAGGCGCTGTGATCAAAATAAGAGTGTCTTCTGTTTTTTCTTTTAATGATTTTTTTCAAAATAACGAAGTTATTAGATTTAAAGTATTGTCTATTTTATATAGTCTTCCTATTGAAAATAGTGTTGTTAAAGACTCTATAATGTTTGGAAGAGTAACTGTTCCTCTTTTTGGACCTAATAGTTTGACTGAGTCTCTTTATCAAAACATTCGTTTTAAAGAAGTTACTAATTATCTTGTTAAAGAAACAGCAGGCACACAAAATTATGATACCTTAATTATTGATATGGTGATGTTTCCTCAATTTACCGCTTCTTTGATGCCTAGAATTTTAGATCATAAAGGTGAAGTTATCTATAGTATAGAAACAATAGAGCCTGAAGTACTCAGTAGTAATGGTCCTGTACAGTTTGTGACTTCTATAACAGAAGCATTAAATCACCCTATAAGAGGTAATAAAGTAGCTTATATTCTTCCAAAATCTACAGTTGGTGCATCTTCTTCTGATATTGCTTTATTTGAAGAAGATGTGTTAAGAATTTTTGGACAACAACGTACGATCAATCAATTAAAAAAAGGGCGAGTAATTGTTATTGTTCCTAGAGAGATAGAAACAATAAAATAATGAATAAGTTATTAAAATATGATACTCAACATATTAGGGTTTTTAGTCATGATGATCAATTTATGAAATTATCTCATTATGAAGATAGTTTTTTAGAGATAGCGGATTGTCTTTTTGCCCAATCTGCTACACTAAAAGTATCAGACAAACAAATACACCAATGTCATGATTTAGTAAATGGCTTAAAAAATGATCCCTATCGTATGGTAATAAAATACGATAAGGCTCATCTAAATTTTAGTGTTTTCTACTTAAAAAATCATTATGAATATTCTTGTACAGAAGAACAGATCCTTTGTTGGCAAGAACTTTTTACAGAAAGCACGAGAAGTTTTACTACTGCTGATAATTTTGATTTACCTCATCATGGTAAAAAAACAATGATTCTTTTTTTCGAAGAATTACAAATCCCTATTCCTTCTTCGTTGACTATTCTAGAGGTTTATTATCCTAATCAATTTTTCTTTATTCCTTTTGAATTTCTCTATAGCATTTTTATGGTTAAACATTATATTCAATCTTCTAATGATACACAATTTTCTAGGATTCATAAGGTAGCTATTATGTATGATCCTGACTTAGAACTTTCTAAAGAGGAATCACTATATACACTAAAATTATTAGAAAAACGATCATATAGCCTAGATCAACATGATCCAGATCTTGTTTTAGTTTCTGCGCATGGAATGATAGATCAGCACAAATCATTTTTAGTGAATGATGTTTTGGAATCATTGGTGCTTGAAAAATCACCTAAAGTAATTATTTTTAATAGTTGTCTCTTAGCACAATTCCCACAAGGTATTATTCAAAACTTTTTAGATCAATCTTGTGTCGTGATTGCTTCTCCTTTTTATATTCTTTGTCATAAAACGATTTTTGGTCCTTTATTGCGATTTTTAAATAATACTTCTGGTGATAGTGTTTGGAAATCTTTACTAATGTTAAAAGTTTTTTATCCTAGAATATATAGATATTTTCGTGTTTATATCCCTTATAAGGATATGAATAAAATTATATTATAATCTCAAAAAAGCCCCCATTATGGGAGCTTTTTTTATTTGTTTAATTTTAAAATATTGTTAATCTTCTTCGTTATCAGAAAGTTGCTTAGTAATATCATCTGCAGCTTTTTTAACATTATCTTCTTTGTCTTCCCAGCTATGGAGATCTTTTGAAAAACGGGTTGTAAAATCGGACCATTTATTTTGTATTTGATCTTTTAGTTTAGTAACAAGGTCTTGAATCCATTTAGGTCCATTAGTAAAAATCTGAGTAAGTTCTTCTTTTTGTTCATCTGTTAGTTGTGATCCTACTAATATCCCTACAAAAAATCCTATACCAGGTAATAAAGCAATCCCCATGCCTATAGTAAAAAGCCAAGCAACCATCACAGATCCACGAAGAGTGTGTAACCATGTAGCAAAGGTTGACCAAACACCATTAAGATTAGCTAACCACTCTTTTACAGGAGCTTTTTTAATCATATCTACTGTTTTACCACCAATATCACTAGCTTTATGGAGGAGTTTTTCACTACCTTCTTTAGCCCCTTCAAAGGCTTTTTCTACTTTTTTTCCAAATTTGTCTGACATTTTTATCTCCTAATCTATAATAATATATTAAATATACTATATTATGCTTTATTTTTCAATAAATACAACAGAATATCTGTAACTATTTATCTTTGAGATAACTTATCTATTAACTTGCACTTTGATATAGCTAAATCGCTTTTTTTAATTGTTTATATAGTTTTATGGTATCTAGTAGAGATTTTAATTCTTCGCCTTTGTATTCAAAGACATTATCAGCAAAATCCTCTATCCTTAGGGTGCTATTTTCATTTAAGTTATCGATAATAAAAGACAAATCAAGATTATGCAATGGATTTTCTCCCATCGCTAGCACACTGAGACCGCTTCCTCCAGTCAAATAAGTTTTCATTTCTTTTTTTAATATTTTATCATTATTTTTGATGTAGATCATTGCGGTAGTAAACTCTTTCAATTTATCCTGATATTTAGAATCTTCCCAAAAATTATTAAATATAACCAAACTAACATTAGCATTACCTACTATTTCTATTGCAGTTGTAAGATAGTTATCTTCTAAAAAACCTTTTTTTTGAAATTCTTCTTGATATTCTTTTAGATTACTTGAATAAATATAATGAAGATTTTTCGATTCATTATAATCTACAATAAAATCTTTAGGGATATCCACCCCTAGGACTTTTTCTTGAGCAAAAATATTAGTGATACTTAATAATAACAACAATAACAATCTCATAAAAACCTCCAAAATATTATCTTTAAAAACAACACTATAAAACAAAACAGGACGAATGTCCCTTAAAAAATAGAGTATTATGAGACGAAAAAGGACGAAGTCCTATCTATTAACTTGTACTTCTATGTTTTTAATACTGAGGTCTAAGAGTTGCTGTTGATCTACACCAGAAGGTGCATCCATAAGCATACAAGTAGCTTTTTGTGTTTTAGGGAATGCGATGACATCTCTAATAGAATCTAATTGTTGGAACATCATAACCATTCTATCTAAACCTAAGGCAATACCACCATGAGGAGGAGCACCATTAGCAAGAGCTTCCAAGAGGAATCCGAATTTTT
>CAMQSH010000173.1 GCA_947036575.1 uncultured Brevinema sp.
TCAAAGTGGGTCAGCGTTTCTTTGAGCAAGGACTATACTCAGAAGCAGAGCCACGATTCTTAGATATCGTCAGAAAATATCCAGATTCCCCAAGCTATCATCAATCATTATTTTATTTAGGACAAACTTATGCTCACCTTGGCAAATACAAACCAGCTCTTCAATATTATAAAATCTTACTCAATAAATCCAAAACAGTTACAGAAAAACAAAAAGCGTTATTAGGCATTGCAAAAAGTTGGTTACAACTAGGTGTGCATGATAAAGCTGGAGATTTCTATGCTTTTTTTGCAGCTGAATATCCAGAATCTGAATATGCACCAGCAGCTCTTTATTTTTCAGGGATTGCACGAGAAAGAGAAAATAAAGTTACTGCAGCTATAGAAAAATATAGAACAGTTTTAGAATTATATCCAGAATCAGATTATTATGGTAAATCTATAGAAAAAGTAGCCGTGTTAGATAGTAATACTCCTGAGAGTTTATGGGCAGATAGTCAAGTATCTGATACAATAGCTCGTAAAGGCTCTATAGATATGTTTGTCGATGAAATTGGTGAAGAAAATGTCGATTTTGATGAGCCTGCATATGTTGCTCAAACAGCTCCTAAAAATCGAAATATTCCTGTCAATCAAGAAGACAAAGAAATAATAGACGATTCTGATTTTGAAAAAACTGAGCTTAAAGCACAAAATATTTCAGCAGAACCAATGACTTATAGATTGATAGAACCTGCTCAACAATATCAAGTAAATACCCCAACTGTGCTAACACAATTTATTCAAAGTGCTCCTATTGTTGTAACACAAACAATTAGAGAATTAGTTACACAAGAGCCAGTTGCTATTGCTCAAGAAACTCAAAATATAACAAGACAAACAACACCAACAGAAGAAGATGCAATTCAAAAACTTATACAAGCAAATGTCGTTCAAAAAATTGGAGATCAGTATATTCCTGTAGATAATACTGAAGAATATCAAAAAAAACAGACATTAGCAGCTTATAAAAAATTATGGGAAGAAGAATACCAAATTAAACTTAGAGAACAAGAGTTAGAAAACACAAAACTTCAAGTCAAAGAGTTGGCTGCACTTTCTTCAGAAAAAGCTCAAATTTTACAAGTAAAAGAAGCTTCCTTAAAAGAACAACAAAATAGAATACATAATAATCTTTATCAAGATTTATCAAAAAATATAACAAATAGTGTGCAAAAATTTGATGGGCCTCCTATATTTACTCAAGGCACACCTCCTCCAACACCTGCAACCCCTCCTATTGTAGTAGCTCCTGTAGTAGAGCCTCCAGTAGATGAGAGTACCTATGATGCAGGAGATGCAGTAGAAGATCCAGCCTATGATGATGGCGAAGTAGTAGAAGAAACAATTGATGGTACGACAGAAGCTGTGGATGATGACGGAGCTATAGTAGAAGAAGGCACCTATGTAGTAGAAGAAGCTACTTATGATGAGGAGTATGTGACAGATGATACAGAATATACTGAATAAACACAAAAATTCAGCTTTTCATTTATTAAAATGTAGCATAATCTTTTCTCTGATTTATACCCAAACTTATACCCAACAAGAAAGAATGATACATATTAAATCAGGTGACTTAAATGCTTATGTAGATATGTACAGAGGTAGTTTTAGTGTTTTTGATACAAGCCAATCCAACTTAGATTATGCCTCTCTTTTATTTGGTGGAACAACAGCACCATCTTCTTTTTTCAAATTATATGTAGATAATAAAGCACAAACATTAGATCAAATGAAAACAGTATATCCTTTAGGGGTAGCTGTTGGATCTCAAATCGATGGGATCTTTCAAGCTGGTGATATTCAAGATATTCAAGTAGAATTTGTATTTTTTTCTATGGATCTCCTAGGCAATTCTGATAATAATACTATAGGTATTATTGCTCGGCTATCCAATACATCTTTAAGTAATACCAGAAAAGTAGAAGCTCAATTTTCCTTAGATACAGATATTGGAGAAAGTAGAAATGATCCTTTGGTTTATTTACCTACGGGAGAAAAAATAGTTAATTCTTTTATTTTTGGTAAGGGCAATATTCCTCCTTTTCTATTTTTTGGTAACAAAAATGTTGCTGAAAAAAGACCTCAGGGCGAAGGTTTTTATCTTTATCCTTTTGTGTCAGAAGTTGTACCTTCTCGAATGGTAGTAGCCAACTGGCGTAGACTGAATGAAGAAAAATGGAATATACAAAATATCAATCCTTTTTTAGCTTATGATGATGATAGTGGAAAAGATGCTGGTGTGACTATATGTTTTGGATCTTATAAATTAGCTCCCAACGAAGTTACTAATATTGGTATTGTGCTTTCTAAAGATTATAGCTCTTTATGGCCTGTGATTGATGAACAAATTATCTCAGAGGGTGTTTTTAACGAAAATAAATTTGCGATAGAAACTTTATTAACAGATCCCGATGTTCAAGAATTACCATTAGATATGGATAAATTCTTAGAAAGTAAATTTGTTCAAGATACTTTATCTGATCCTGCACAAAAAGAAGCTCAAGAAAGAAGAATTCTCTATAGAAAAAAACTATTAGGATTATGGGAAGAGCCTAAAGAAGCAAAGGATCTTGAAGAAGAAAAAAAAGAACCAGTAGAAGAGAAAAAAGATGTAGTTTCCAACGAAGAAATATGGAGCTATCTCTATAAAATCAATTGGGAATTAAAAAATTCAGAAGAGAACATAGAAAATGTTTTGAAACAAAATGGAGAAAACACTTCTCAGGATTCTTCAAAAAATTCAGGAATTGTTAAAGATAATTTTTATTAAAATCATAGATAATAGCATATAAAAAATCAATAAGAGAATATATTTATATTCTCTTATTTTTTTTATTGTTAAACCGATAAAAATAAAAAAGTATTAATTTTATTATGACATAAGCATAATAAAAAAGGGTTTAATCATGTCACATTCATTATTTGATTCTATCAAATCATTGTATTATAAATTAAATATAGAAAATCTAAATATTCATAATGCTCAAAAAGACCTCAATAATATTGTTTTATTAGGCAAAGAAAAGGCGAAATTAAGAATAATCACACATTTTCTTTCTGTGTTAGAGGCTTTAGCTCGTAATTATGAATATGAGGATGCACAAGCAATATCAGTTGTTAAAGATACTATCAAAAAAGGCTTAGAACTAATATTGGGTATGGTTGATGGAACGGTATCTAATACTGATGGTGTATTTAAAATCGAAAAAATTGTGCAAAATTCTAAAGAGCTATTAATAAAAAAATTAGGTAATAAAAATTTGCTGAGTGATGAAAAATTATCAGTACAATTTGCTAATGATTTATTACAAGATGTGGGAACGATAAAGGAGTTTTTTGTAAGTCCTATATTGGCTACATCAAACAAACAATACTACGAAACTGTCAAATATTATGTGCAAAAAATCTACGATAATAGCTCTTTTATGGGGATACAAGATTTATTAGAATTAACGATAAATGTTTCTAATTTTATTGATGCAGAATATGAAAACAACAGATTTCCAGAACTAGGATCTCATGCTGATTTTCTCCTTATATTAGATTATTATGAAGAAACCGCACATACTATTTTAATATATAATAATAACATTCAAGAAATCACAAAATATTTTTCAGATAATAGCACTAAAGATCTCATAGGTCGCTTGTCGCATATATCCACTAAAATAACAGATACCAATAAATACAATAAAATCCAGACACCACTTGTGTTGACAACAGAAGAAATTAGCGAACTCATGAAAAGCGATAATGATTTTGATAGCATTTCTTTTAATAGCGAAGATTCTACTAGTGAACAAATGAAAGCACATAACTCTATTAAAATCGATCATTCAGAGTATCAAACACTAATGAATCAAACATCCACGAAAAATAGTGAAAATCTTGACTATAAAGAGCTATATGATGTTTCTCAAGAAGAATCTTTAATTCGATATGTGGGTAGAATGTTTCAAAAACAAGATCTCTTATTTTCTGAATTGACAGAAGAAACAACAGTAAAAATGACAGAAGATCTTGTAGAGATGCAAGCTCTAACAACAAATATCAAAAAAATATTATTTGATCATTACTATGTTTCCGTAGAAACTTTATTAGGGACTGATATTAGGGAATATATTCATAGAGAAGTAAAAAATATAGGCAAAAAAATACGCTTAGGAATTCGTGGTGAACATAGTGAATTACTAACTCGTGAAAGTGAATTTGTTAAACATTTAACTTTCACACTAGTAAAAAATTCTATCCATTATAGTTTGGAATCAACATTCAGAAGAAAAGCTACTGATAAAAATGAAGTAGGCTGGCTACTAATAGAGTTTGAAGATGCTGGCGATTATTTTGATATTTATGTTAGAGATGATGGACGAGGTATCGTTGAAGATCAAATGAATCTCACAGAATTACAAGAACAAGTCACTAAAAAAGGTGGTACTTTAGAAATTGATAGCATGGATAATGAATATCTAAAAATCCATGTTCAACTACCAATGAAAAAAATCCTTA
>CAMQSH010000174.1 GCA_947036575.1 uncultured Brevinema sp.
AAAAAATTAGTTATAATATCCTAATATATAAAATTATATCGATAAAGAGGAAAATATTATGATTCGTACCCGTTTTGCTCCATCACCTACAGGACACCTACATGTTGGGAATGTTCGTTCAGCTTTTTTTGCATGGCTTTTTGCTCGTAGTCAACAGGGTAAATTTATTATTCGTATCGAAGACACAGATCAAGAACGCTCAAAACCAGAATATACAGACTTATTACTCAATGATATGGAATGGCTAGGCTTGGATTGGGACGAAGGTCCTAGAGTAGGCGGGGATTACGGTCCTTATCTTCAGACAGAGCGTGGGGATACCTATGCTATTTATACCCAAAAACTTCTAGAATCAGGACATGCTTTCAAATGTTATTGTTCTGCGGAAGAATTAACAGCAGAGCGTGAATTGGCAGAAGCTGAATCTCGTCCTCCTCATTATAGTGGGCGTTGTCGTTCCTTGACTGAAGAACAACAAAAAGCTCTCGAAGCAGAAGGGCGTGAGCCTGTGATTCGTTTCAAAGTCTACGAAGAAGATACGCTACTAAAAGATATGATTAAAGGGGATATTGTTTTCCCTAAAGGAATGGTGGGCGATTTTGTGATTGTTCGTGCTAATGGTATCCCTGTATATAATTACGCCGTTGTGATTGATGATCTCACGATGAAGATCACGCATGTGCTTCGTGCTGATGAGCATCTTTCTAATACTGTCCGTCAACAAATGATCTACAAAGCCCTAAACGAACCAGAACCGAGATTTGGACATATGGCACTAGTTTTGGGAGAAGACAGACAAAAACTCTCCAAACGTCATGGTGCTACTAGTATAGAGGAATTTCGTCGTTTAGGCTACTTACCAGAGGCTCTTTGTAATGCTTTAGTGTTATTGGGTTGGTCTAGTCCTACCGCCGAAGAGATCATGCCTATTAGTACAATGATAGAGCAATTTGATATTAATAGAGTTTCTGCATCTCCTAGTGTTTTTGATTTTAAACGTTTGAATTGGATTTCAAAGCATTATATTGCCGATACTGATTTGGATCGTATTGTAGATCTTTGTATTCCTTATTTATTAGAAAAATCTTACGACCTAAGCGACAAAACTTATCTCAAATCTATTATAGCAGTTATACGTGGTAATTGTGAACATTTATCACAAGTTACCGATTATGTCGATTATTTCTTTACGGAAGATTACACAGTAGACACAGAAATCAAAGAATTACTAGCTACAGAAGAAGCTCAACAAGTCGTAGCATCTTTCAAAAAAGCATTAGAAGCAGAAACAAGAGTAATCGATAAAGATGTTTATAAAGACCTAACAACAATCGTAAAAGAAGAAACAGGTTTAGGTGGCAAAAAATTGTTTATGCCTATACGTGGAGCTCTCACAGGCAAAGCGCATGGACCAGAAATGTTTTTGGTATTACCAATTTTAGGTAAGGATAGAGCTGTAAAGCGATTATCTTTATTAGGATAAGAGGAGAGCAAGATGTTTGATATTTTAGCATGTATATTATTATTAGGAATTATGGTGGTGTTATTTGAAATTGGTAGAACAATATCATATCATTCGCACCTCATACAAAAATTCATGATGGCAAGAACTTATTCTTTAAAAATAATTATAGAATATATTACTCAAAAGTTAAAGCAATTTTTACGTTTTCTTAGAAGAATATTTTCTTCCAAAAAGGATGGGCAGTCAGCAATGATATCTCAAGAATTACTACAAATTACTCATCAACTAGAAATCATCGAATTAGAGGCTTAATACGTGGGAATACTATACGAAAAATCGCTAGCCTTACAACAGTTATTTCAACAAGATAGGGGGTATCTTTGATCTCGACAAAGATATAGCTAACTTAAAGACCCTCAAAAAACAAATAGAAGATCCTTCTGTATGGAACGATCATCAACAAATGACAACACTTAATTTAGAGATTTCTCAATTAGAAAAATATCTAGCACCTTGGTTGTCCTTAGAAAAAGCCATTGATGAGCTTGTAGAGTATGTGGCGTTATCAGAAGAAGAAAATGATGAAATATCGCTTACTCAATTAACAAAAGAATACGAAAAACAATGTGCTATCCTAGATGAGTTAGAAGTTTGTATTCTTTTAAATGAAGAAACAGATCATTGTAATGCTTATCTTAATCTTCACCCAGGTGCAGGGGGAGTGGAATCTCAAGATTGGGCAGAAATGCTCTTAAGAATGTATCAGAGGTGGGCACAAAAAAAAGGATTTGAAACAGAAATTATTTCCTTAGAGGCGGGAGATGGAGCAGGTATTAGAGATGCCACTCTACTCATCAAAGGCAAATATGCTTTTGGGTATCTTACCGCTGAGAATGGAATTCATCGTTTGGTTCGTCTTTCTCCTTTTAATGCTCAAAATAAAAGGCAGACATCATTCTGTGGGATCAGTGTATCTCCAGAAATTGACAACACTATAGAAATTATCATGGAAGACAAAGATCTTCGTATAGATACTTTTAGAGCTAGTGGTGCTGGTGGTCAGCATGTGAACAAGGTCTCTTCTGCTGTTCGTATTACTCATATTCCTACAGGCTTGGCAGTGAGCTGTCAAAGTGAACGTTCTCAAATCAACAACAAAGATTCTGCTATGAAAATGTTAAAATCAAAATTATATGAATTAGAAAAACAAAAAAAAGATCAAGAGTCTCAAGAAAAATCATTAGACAGAAAATCTGTAGAATGGGGTAATCAAATTCGTTCTTATACTTTTCAGCCATCAACAATTGTTAAAGATCATCGAACAAATGTTGAAAAGGGTAATGCTCAAGCTGTGATGGATGGTGAAATAGATGAATTTATTATTGCTTGGCTAAAGACTTTTAAAACAGTAAAAAAATAATATAAATATTACTAGTATAAATAAATATAATATAAAGAGGTTGAGATGAAAGCTTTTATTTTTGCAGCTGGCTATGGAACAAGAAATTTACCAATGACTAAAACAATGCCAAAAGAAATGTTTCCTATTTTTGATAAAACAGCAATAGATTTTATTTTGGATGAATGTGAAGAAGTTGGAATCACTGACTTAGTGATCCTTACCAGTAGAAGAAAAAAAGCTCTTGAAGACTACTTTGATAGAGATCCAGAACTAGAAACATTACTCACTAATGCTAACAAAACAGAAGAATTAGCATTAATTCAAAGAGCAACTAAATTTAATGTAACTTTTATTCGTCAACAAGAAATGAAAGGTACAGGACATGCTTTATTAACAGCAAAAGCCTTATTAAAAGACGAAGCTTTCGCAGCATTTTTTCCCGATGATATTGTTTTAAATGATGTTGGTGGTATTAAGCAATTATTAGAAGTTTATAATAAAACTAAATGCTCTGTATTGGGTGCTAGGGAAGAATTAGAAAATCCTTCTGCTTATGGAGTAATAGAGTACAAAGAAAAAAACAACCTTTCTTATATTACCCGTATTTTAGAAAAACCAAAAGCTGGAGAAACAGATTCTAATTTAGTGTCTGTAGGTCGATTTATTTACACCCCTGAATTTTTAGAAGAATTAGAAAAAGACTACAAAAATCACAAAATTGGTGAATTTTATCCTATGGGTGCAATGATGAGCTTTGCTAAACAAGATAAAATTTTGGTAAAAAAACTAGAGGGTAATATTCTCGATATAGGGAATCATAATGCTTATTTAAATACTTTTTTAGAGTATGCTGATTCAACACCTGAAGGTAGAAAAATTATTAATAAATTTATTAATAATAGAAAATAATGCTTATTATTAAAAGAGCTAATAAAGCAGATGAAAAAGCTATTCTAGCACTGGGAGAAAATTTTGAATTAACTCCCTACAGAGTCGATAAAAAATTTAGGGATCTTACAGATGTTAAGGTTCCTTTATTAGTTAGTACCCAATTTTCTAATCCCAAAATACAAATATTAGTAGCCTATATCAATACAAAAGTAGTGGGATTTATTTCTTTTATTATAGAAAGGGAGCTTGCTATTTATATTTCTGAAAAAGATGAGTTATATGCATCTATCTTGTTTTTATCAGTGGATAAAAAATGTAGAAAACAAGGAATAGCAACAGAATTGTTAAAATATTGTTTTCAACAATGTAAGGAAGACGATGTTTCTATCGTGAGAGTGGGGACTGATTATGGAAATACTAATGCCTTGTCTTTGTATCAAAAACTAGGCTTTAATGTAGTCTTGAATTGGAGTATTTATCGTATCCATAAAGATGAAAAAAAGGAATGTACTCAAGAATTGAAATTTGAAAGTTGTAACCTTTCTTTAAAAGAATTTCCTACAGATATTTTATTAAAAAGAGCTGTTCCATGGTTCTATGAACCAAAAATAGAACATGATTTGTTACATCAATTTCTCTTTGATAAGTTAAAGCAACAAATTCAAAAAGATAATATTCAATGGATAAAACGTAAAGTAGGTGATTCAAGATTATCTTTGACAATAAAAAGAGACAAAGCAAGAGAAAAATATTATAAAATTAAAGGAAG
>CAMQSH010000175.1 GCA_947036575.1 uncultured Brevinema sp.
TAACCAAGAAGTTTTTGCCGTTTGACCAACACCCATTGCTTTGAGAAAACTTTTTTGTAAATGTTCAGAAATTTCATCTTGTCCATAAAGAATTTTATTAATTTCATTATTCCAATATTCATGTTTTAACAATTCTTCTTGAGTTTTATATTTAAAAAGTAAATCTGTTTCTTTGACAAATAATAAATTTTTCATTCTTTCGCCATCGTAATAAAGGTGAAAAGGATCTACAGCCATTTGGACATTAGCATGACCACCTATTGTTGTTGTCCACGTTTCATTTTTATTTTGTTCTGGTTTTTCGAATAAGCCTTTAGCGATCCAATTAAGAAAATTAGTTTTTCCTCTTTCATTATCACCTATTACCAATGTCACTTGAGATAATTTTGTGTTAATATTTTTTAAAGGACCACTGTTTTTTATAATAACTTGATTAATTCTCACATTTGCCTCATTTTGTATTCTTTTAGACATTTTTCAGATTATATAAAATAATCCTTATCTTAATTATCGACGATTTTTGCATAATATTGATAATTGGAAATTTAAAATATATCTATTTATAGAATATTTATTGCTTTATTACATAAATAACTATATAATAGTATAGATAATATATTAAAAAATATGGATATATTAAAGGAGATACTATGGATCAGCAATTTGATAAAGAAAGTTTTAAGCGGGATGTTTTGTCGAATGTTAAAGAAAATTCTGGTAAAACACCTCAAGAAGCCAATAATAATGATCTCTATAAAGCACTAAGTAAAACTATTATGGCTTATATTACTGAGTCTTGGTCTAAAACCAAAGATAAGGTTATAGCAGAAGAAGCAAAGCAAGTGTTTTATTTTTCTGCCGAATTTTTAATGGGTAGATCTTTAGGAAACAATCTTATTAATTTTGGTCTTCATAATGATATTTTAGAAACACTCAAAGAAATGGATCTAGACATAAATGCTATCGAAGATCAAGAACAAGATCCAGGTCTTGGTAATGGTGGTCTAGGACGTTTAGCGGCTTGTTTTTTAGACTCCCTAGCTACCCTCAAATATCCTGCTACAGGATATGGTATTAGATACAAATATGGTATGTTTGAACAAAAAATTGAAAATGGTTACCAAATCGAAAAACCTGATAACTGGTTAGAAAAAGGAGATTCTTGGGAACTTAGACATGAATCATGGTACGTATATGTAAAATTTGGCGGAGATGTTGATAATATTATAGAATCAACAGGACGTGTAGGATTTCGTAGAAATCATGCAGAAACAGTAATCGCCATTCCTTATGATATGCCTATTATTGGCTATGATAATAATCACATCAATACCCTTAGATTATGGCAAGCACAAGCTCCTGAACCTTTTAATTTGACAGAATTTAATAATGGTAATTACGAAGCTGCTGTACAAAACCAAAATGCTGCAGAAAATATTTCTCGTGTTCTTTACCCTAATGATAATAGTCCTAGAGGAAAAGAATTAAGACTAAGACAACAATATTTCTTCACATCAGCTTCTCTTCAAGATATTATGAATTCTTATGCAAATACTTATGGAGAAGATAAATGGGATACTTTTGCAGATAAAACTGCTATTCAATTAAATGATACACACCCTGTTGTTGCTATTCCTGAATTAATGCGTTTATTAATGGACTGGAAAATGTTGGAGTGGGACAGAGCTTGGGCAATTACTACTAAAGTGTTTGCTTATACTAATCATACCGTATTATCAGAAGCTCTCGAAAAATGGGATATTCATATGTTCCGAAGTACTATCCCTCGTGTTTATCAAATCATCGATGAAATTAACAGACGATTTGTTCAAACTTTACAAAAAGACTTCCCTAACGATTATCAAAAACATTCTCGTATGTCCATACTTGATCATGGGCTCATAAAAATGGCTCATCTTGCTATCATAGGATCATTCAAAGTTAATGGTGTGGCAGAACTTCATACTAGTATTCTAAAAAATGATGTGCTAAAAGAATGGTATGAGCTTTATCCTGAAAAATTCATTAATAAAACAAATGGAATTACTCCAAGACGTTGGATCATCAAATCCAACCCTCTCTTAACAAACTATTTGAATGAAAAAATCGGTACAGGATGGCATACAAATCTCATGCAACTAACAAAACTGAACGAATTTAAAGATTCTACAGAGGTCTTAGATAAATTATGGGATATCAAACAACATAACAAATCAAAATTAGCAGATCATGTCAAAAATTGGGCTGGAGTAGAGTTAGATCCTAATTCTATTTTTGATATTCAAATAAAAAGATTGCATGAATACAAAAGACAATTATTAAATGTTCTTAATATTATCTCTCTCTATCATCAACTAAAAGAAAATCCTAATCTTGATATACATCCAAGATCATTTATTTTTGGTGCAAAAGCAGCTTCAGGATATTGGAAAGCTAAATCTATTATTAAATTAATTAATAATGTTGCTAATGTCATCAACAACACCCCACTTGTCAGTAACAAAATTAAAGTAGTGTTTGTTCCTAACTATTGTGTTTCTATTGCAGAACATATGTTCCCGGCAGCTGATATTAGTGAGCAAATATCTACAGCAGGTAAAGAAGCTTCTGGTACAGGTAATATGAAATTCATGGCTAATGGAGCAATTACCTTAGGAACTTTAGACGGAGCTAATGTTGAGATCTTAGAAGAAGTCGGTAGTGAAAATTGTATTATTTTTGGAGCAACTACAGAAGAAATTAATGAAGCTTTAAATAACAATAGTTATAACCCTCAAGAATACTATCACTCCAATCCTCTTTTAAAACAAACATTAGATAGTCTTATTGATGGAACCTTTACTATGGGTGAAGATTCTTATTTATTCCAAGAGTTATATGATGGTCTTTTATATGGTGCTGGTGGTAATAATCCTGATACCTATTTTGTCTTAAAAGATTTTGAGCCTTATAGACAAGCTCAAGATAAAATAGATAAATTATATAGAGACAAAAAAGTATGGTCTAAAATGGCACTTGCTAACATTGCTCATTCTGGTAAATTTTCTTCAGATAGAACAATCAAAGAATATGCAAATGAAATTTGGAACATCAAACCCGTTAAGTAAGACCCCTTATATAATATACATTAAGTACATAATAAAATAAGTCTTGCTAATAATAGCAGGGCTTATTTTGTAAGACAAAGTCTTTACGAAAACTTTGTAAATTTATTTTTAAAATGTTAAGGAAGTAATTATTATGGAATTTTTAGAGAAAATTAAACCATTTTTTTGGGCAGAATATGAAAACAGTGTATCTGTATGCTTGACAGTAGGAGAATATTTGAATGAAGTCTTTGAAACTCGTGCTGACGAGGGCTTTGAAGGCGGAGGGTATGATTGGGAAAGTTTAGCTCAGGTTTTCTTAAATGAAAAAAGACCTGATTTGTTAGAAAAAATTGACTTTGACCCAGAAGCAAGTATGTTTGTGGCTTATTCAGAAGATAAACAAGCTCTAAGAGATTTTATTATATCTTTTAAAGAAGTCTGTGATAAAAGGGAAGAAGTACTTGATTTATTTTCAAGAGCCGAGTTGGATTAGGTAATAGAGACTTCATAATAGATCAGAGTCCTCATGTTCAAAAATATTAAAGATTAAATCAGTCCTATCTAAGCTCATCATTATTATTTATCAGCTAAATTTTTAGCAAAAAACAAGTCCTACTAATTATTGTAGGACTTGTTTTTATTTATCATTATTTTATTATTATTTAATAGAAGAAAGCCATTTTTGAGTTACTGAATCAATTGCATCAGATGCTTGGTTTTCAAGAGTTCTGATTTCGTTACGTCTTTCTTCTCTTACTTGATTTCTTTGAGCATCTAATTCATCCATTTGAAGTAAGAATTTAGCTTGTTCTGGAGTGAGATTGTTATTATTCATATATCTCATATCTGTATTATCCATACTATTATAAAGCTTATCATATTGAGCTCTAAAAGCAACATTACGTGTATCATATTTTTGATCGATTGCTAATCTTTGGGTTTCATACTTTTGTTCTATCGCTTGTATTTGTTGTTGAACTTCTACAGGCATTTGGGAATAATAGCTAGATCCTCGTCCGCCATTTCCACAACAATCTCCACTTCTCATATGGCCTCTACGGCTACCATGTCTACGATCTCCATAATCACCACTCATATGATTGCCTCTACGACTACCATGTCTACGGTCGCCATAATCACCACTCATATGATTGCCCCTACGGTTACCACCTCTATGATTACCATAACTATAGCCACTATCACTGTTGTTGTAGTCATTATCCATTGAATCTTGAGCAAAAGGTATTGATGCTCCTGCTACCAATAAAGTAGTCATTAAAATTAATTTTTTCATTATTTTCTCCTTAATGATTTAAATTTATTAATTAATAATTATAGTTATTTCTATGTCCGCTTCTACGACTAGAACTTCTATGAGAACCATTACCATCACAACAGCTACCACTTCTATAACTAGTTCT
>CAMQSH010000176.1 GCA_947036575.1 uncultured Brevinema sp.
AACAAATTCAAAGTATGGTATTTACAGATAGACCTAGTTATAAATTAGGAGAAAACGTGCAGCTACATGCTATAGCACGTACAAAAACTAATAATTATTTTACAAGTACTGATGAGTTTTTTACTAAATCAGCACAAATTACTATTATAAATCCAAATAATAAAACACTTACCAATATCTACAAATCATGGTCTTCTAATGGATCTCTAAGCTTGACTTTAGACGGAAAACAAACTCTTATTTCTGGACAATATACTGTACAAATAAAAAATACTAGTGAAGATTTTTATGCACATACTTTTTTTAATGTATACCCCCTCACTCCTAAAACTACAGAAATAGTATTCTCTACACCTAAACAAAAATTTGTATTCGGTGAAAATTTAATATTTTCTTTACGTTCTCAATTTTTATTTGGTGAGATACTCCCTTCAAAGGTATCTTACACTGTCACAGCATCTCCACTTAAATTTTCCAGTAAAAAATATCCTTATTATCATTTTGGAACAGAAGATATTATTATTCCTTATGATTCTCCTAATTTCAAACGGATGAATTTCTTTCCTCAGCCATTAAAATTATTATTCAAAGGTTCTCAAAATAGCTCTCTTGACAAAGCTGAATTTACAATAGACAAAAAAGTCCCTGCTTATCATGGAAAAAATTATCAATTACATATTTATGCAAAAGCTATTGCCGATTCTACCATACCTATAGAAATAAACAATGAAAACATCAGTATATATCAAGATATACAACTTGGTATAAAAACTAAAAAAACAATTATTACCAATAATGAAACCATGGAACTCAAAATAATAGCTATAGATCCTCTTACAGAAGAAATTATTTCCAATACAAGAAGTGTTTTGACTATTAATAAAATCGAAAAATTAATACTTGGAAAATGGAGTTTTATTACTAATTTTATCCCTCTTAATCAACAATATACCAAAACTGTATTCTCCAAAGCAATCAAAGGGGGAGAATACAGCACCATGTATACTCCTTCACAAGAGGGTGATTATCAGGCTACTATACATACTTACTATAATAATACGAAAATCAGTTCTTCTACTTTTTTTTCTGTTCTTGGAAAAGAGTCTATATCTTATGATACTAGTCTTTCTATGGAAATAGATAGTACTATGTATCAAACTGGTGACACTGCCTTATTACATATTTCTAATCCTTTTGAAAAGGCTCGACTACTACTCTTCATAGAAAGAGATACCATTAGAGAATCTCATTCTATTATTCTTACTAATGATATCTACACCCATCCTATTGTACTAACACATCAAGATATTCCAGGTGTCAATATTACTGCTATTTTATCTTCTATTTCTAATACAAAAAATACACCCCTTACCTTATATGGTGAAACATCTTTAGCTGTAAATCCTAATGAAAAAACTTTATCTTTTCACATCAATACAACAAAGCCTAGTTACCTCCCTAAAGAAATAGTAGAAATAGACCTAGTTGCATATAATGCTCAAAACAAACAAATTGACGGTGAGGCAGTTGTCATTATTAGAGATAAGGCTGTATTAGAACAAGGCGTCAATGATATTCCTAATCCTATTGATATATTTTATAATAAAAGAAATTCTAGTTTTTCAACATGGCATAGTGGAAAACAACTCTTAGAATCCAAAAATATAACCAACAAAACTTCTGATTCTCCTATGCCTATTTCCTCTATATATAGAAGAGGGATGCCTCTAGCTAGTGCAATGAATACAGGATTAATAGATAATATTGAGAGCTCCTCTCAAGTTAGATCTAATTTCCCTTATACTATTTATTATAACAGTTCTATAAAATTATCTAGAAACAAAAAAACAACAATTTCTTTTCAATTACCAGATAGTATTTCTGGATTTGATATTACGGTAATTGCTTATGATAGCCATGAATTATTTGGTAAAACAAATCATAGTTTTACTAGTTCCAAAAAATTAATGATAGATGAAATTTTACCAACTTTTGTACGTCCCGATGATCTAGTGACTTGGGGTGCTTACATTCGTAATTTCTCTGATAATAATATTGAAGCTAAAGTAACTTTAGATAATATTGACTCCCTTTTCACTAAAACTATATCCATTCCTAAAAAATCATATATAATTGTTACTAATACCAGTACTATCAAAAATATAGAAAATCCTTGGAATATATTAGTTACTTCCTCAGATCTTTCAGATAATCTTATCAAAAACATTCCTATTGTTCTTGATAATCCACGGGCATATTCTAGCTACTCAGGATATCTAAATGATATGACTAATTTCACCTTAGAAACAGATCTTGATAACAATCTTGAACAAACTATTACTCTACAATTATCATCTACCCCTACTCTACAAATTAAAGAAGAGCTTAACAAAATATTAACTACTGAAAGTCTTTATATAGAACGTATATTACAGCGATTATTATTATTTATAGGAAATGAAGACTTATTTATTACTAATCAACTTATAGAATTAAATAAAAAAGAATTACTTTCTTTACTTCAAAATGATCTTGATTCATTACTATCTTATTTTATAAACTCTACTAATATAGCAACTAGTCCCTTAGGAAATATTAGTGTTTCAAACCCTATCATACTATTACAAATTTATGAAAGTTTACTACTTGCAAATCAACACAATTATCAAATAGATAGTGATTTATTCAAAAATATAACAGATAGTACTCTAAAAATTAGTAAAAATAATAAAAATAGTTCAGAAAATAATAATCTTGCTCAAGCTTATGCTCTCCGTCTACTTGCTTCAAACAAATTACTAAATAGAGAAACTTTTAACAATATCTATCCTCGTTTATCTTCAAATACTAGTGTTCAAGCTCTAATTTTAGAAACAATGCATTTACTTGGTTTTCCTTTACAAGAAATTTCAAAACAAACTTTATTATTAATGAACCAAACAACAGAAACTGGCTCTACTATCCTTATAAATAAATCTAATTCAAGATTCATAGCATCTATATTAATAAAATATTATGGAAGCTATCAAGATGGAATCAAAATATTAAATGGATTAGATATACAAAAACAAGATAATATCTTTGCTTTTGTAAATTTCTTACAAAAATATCCTCCTAATAAAACTTATAAAGTTAGTATAGATATCAATAAAAATAGATCTGTATTATCAGAAACAAACAATAGTATCACCCTTCCTGTTAGAAAAAAATATCTTTCTATTATGATGGATGCAAAGCAACAAGATATCTATTACAATCTTCTATATTCTTATATTCCCAAGCAAAGCCCTAGCCAAAATGATAGTGGCTATCAAATTAATAAAAATATCTATCATCTTGATGATACAAATACTATTGTCAGTAATGATTTAGTATTTGGAGAAAAATATATTATAGAATTAGAAATCACTCCTAAAGCTTCAGGAAATCAACAAATCGAAATTATTGATCCTTTATATGGTGGTATTATTCTAGATTCTCCTGCCATACAAAAAGAGTATTTGAACAATGCTACTTATATTGCAAAACAAGATAAAATTCATATATTTACTAGAGTTAATGGACGTAAGATTACAGTTCGCTATCTTGTTATTGCTAAAACTTTTGGAACGTGGACAGCGCCTCCGAGCTCTGTACAATTTATAACATCTCCAGATGTATTTGGTTTCCAAGCTCAACAAAATATTATTATAAAGTAAATAAAAAAAAATCTCCTTAAGATAAGGAGATTTTTTTTAATATTAGTTTTTATTCTTCATTGATATCTATTATTTGACTTTTTTGTTTATATTCTAAGAATAAGGCATCCTGAGTTTCCTTAATATAAGTATCTGTCACTTCCAAACTTGGATCTACTCTATAAACAGTAAAAAATTCTTGTACTTCGTTCATACTAGCCTTTTGAATAGCAATTCTTATCCCCATATCAGTAAGAATAACTAATAAATTGCTTACACTAGACATATGCCCATCTAATGTTGACTTCACTTCACCAAAATTATCTTGTAAATCATCGATAGTTTTGCTATATTCATGTAATGCAAATTGTTGTTCTTCCATAGAAAGCTTAATTTCTTGAGCTAAAGTAACTAATCCTTCTATCGTAGTTATCATTTCATGAGTAGCTGTATTTTGTTGTTGCATCATACTATTTAGTTGATCTATTCTATCTGCTACATTTTCTGCATAAGTATTTATTTGAACAAGATCTTCACCAGCAATTCTAGCTTGTTCTACAGAATTATCAATTTTATCAACCATTGTATCTACAACTGTTCTAATTTCTTTGGCATTTTTATTTGTAGTTTCAGAAAGCCGTCTAATTTCTTCAGCAACAATGGCAAATCCACGACCTGCTTCACCTGCATGTGCAGCTTCAATAGAGGCATTCATCGCAAGAAGACTCGTCTGTTTAGCAATACCTGAAATCAATTGTAATAATTTTAAAATTTGAGAAGAGTATTCCGCAACATCTTTAATAG
>CAMQSH010000177.1 GCA_947036575.1 uncultured Brevinema sp.
GAAATTCAAAAAATAACACCTATTATTACTGATACTTTAGATAATATATCTGACTCTTTAAAATTATATGCTAAAATGTCTGAAGTTAGCCAATCTATGAAACAAGCAGGACATTTTGTATTATTATCTGGATGGATTGCTGCAAATAAATACAGACAATTTCAAAAAACTTTAACAGAACTATGTGGCGAAAATTTTGAAATAACAGTGACAGATACAGAAACCTTTGATATTAAAGTAGATATTCCTACCAAATTACAAAACCCAAAAATATTCAAACCTTTTGAACAATTAGTCACTACTTTTGGTACTCCTAATTACAAAGAAATTGACCCTACTATCTTTTTTGCTGGACTGTATGTATTTATGTATGGGGCTATGTTTGGTGATGTAGGACAAGGTGCCTTATTATTATTATTTGGTATTTTGGGGAAACTCTTTAAAAAAGAATCCAATTTTAATATGATCTTTGGGCTTATGATTTGGGTTGGGACGTCTTCCACTATTTTTGGTGTTCTTTATGGTTCTTATTTTGGGTATGAAAAATTAGCTGGTTATGACTGGGTACCTAATGCTCTTTGGATAAGCCCTATGCATAATATTATGACGATTTTAATGTACTCTGTTATCTTTGGTATATTTGTTATTTCTTTTAGTTATGTACTCGGTATTATCAATGCTATTCGTATGAAGACATGGGATGTATTAATTTTTTCTCATAAAGGTTTAACAGCTTTTATTATTTATCTTATTGTATTGGGTATGGGGTATATGGCTACACAAGATATCACGATTCCAATATACTTATTTGTGATTTTTGGAGTATTAAGCTTATTTTTAGGCTTAGAAAGAATTTGGGAAGCACTATTTTATGGACATGGATCTGTTAAAGATTGGTGGATGGGATTTTTTGATATGTTTGAATTTTTCTTATCTATGCTCACCAATACACTCTCTTTTGTTCGTATCGGTGCTTTTGCACTAACACATGCGGCTTTGATGATGGCTGTATTCACCCTCAGAGATTTAGCTGGTGGTGATACTATTACTGCTTATGTTATTGTAGTTTTTGGTAATATTTTTGTTATTGGTATGGAAGGATTTATTGTAGGTATTCAAACCTTACGTCTGGAATATTATGAATTTTTCATGCGTTTCTTTAAAGGAACAGGACGTACCTTCAAACCTATCATACATAAATCTTAGGAGTATTTGTTGGAAAAGCCATCTTTAGAAAAATTAGGCTGGAATTCTTTTTTTGAACAATATTTGGGTAAAACGGATTTTATTCCTGCTCGTATTATTCGAAAACATAATTCAGGGTATGATCTTGCTTGTCAAGAGGGTGTTTACTATGCTCGTATTAGAGGTAAACTAAGAAAAGATCTCCCCAAAGAACAATGGCCAGCTGTTGGTGATTGGGTGTTGTGTACCTTAGAAAAAGAATATGCCATGATAGAAAGTATTTTACCGAGAAAGAGTAAAATTTCTAGAAAGGTATCAGGAAAAACATCTCAGGAACAAATTATAGCAGCTAATGCTGATACGATATTTCTTGTTGTTTCTTTATTTGAAGATTTTAATCCTCGTAAAATAGAAAGATATTTGGCTTTAATTGCCGAAAGTCAGGCAAAACCAGTAGTAATTCTCAACAAAGTTGATCTCATTGAAGATGCCAAACCTTTTTTAGAAGAGGCAGAAAAATTAGTAACTGATGTTCCTATCCTTGTAACCAATGCTTTAAAAGCAGAAACATTAGCTGTTTTAGAACAGTACACAAACAAAGGTCAAACTAGTGTTTTTTTAGGTTCTTCGGGGGCTGGTAAGTCAACTATCGTCAATGTATTATTGGATGCTGGACATCAAAAACAAACAGTTAATGATATAGGAAAACATAATAAAGGTAAACATACAACAACTTCGAGAGATATGCTATTTTTAGATAATGGTGGGATCTTAATTGATAATCCAGGTATTAGAGAATTAAGAGTATGGCTTGATGGAGATGAAGCATTAAGCGAGAGTTTTGCTGATATTGAAGCTTTAGCACAAGAATGTCGCTTTAGAGATTGTTTACATGACATGGAGCCAGATTGTAAAGTTCGTGAGGCAATAAAAAGTGGGGTTCTCGATCAAGAAAGAGTTGATAATTGGCGTAAGCTAAGAGAAGAATCTTTGGAACTATTACAAAAAAGACAAGAGTTTGGACGACATGTTGATAAAAGCCAATCTAATAGACTTGCTAAATGGACAAAAACTGCTCGTAAAAAAAGTTGTAGGCGAGGACTTCGTTAAGAATATAAAACTAATAAAAGATATAAAACAAGACACACTAGCATAAGTATAGTGTGTCTTTTATTTTTAAAGATGATTATAATATTTTATCATCCCATAATGGAGGGATAGATTCTGGCGTGATCCAATATTCTTTACCATCTAAGGTACTAACAAGATAAAACTCTTGATCCTGTATAATAACTTGGATTTCAGATCCTGCTGGTAATTCTAATAAATTAAGACTCTCAAATGAGGCCTCTTCATAGGCTTTAGTTGTAGTGAGAACAACTCGTTGATCTGGAATAAAAAAGATATAATATTGAATACCCGCTTGAAGAAAATTAATACCTGAGAGAATAAAACTAATCCATATCCCTAGAATAGCGATTTTTTTATTTGTAGTAATAGTCTTGAGAAGAATTAAACATACTAATAGAGATCCTATCAAAAATAATAATGCTCCAATAATAGCATTAATCTGAGGGCTAAGCTGACTAAATAAATTACTTAAGATAATATTACTAAAACTATCATCAGAATAAATTTGAGGAAGTCCTATATCTTTTCTGATAGTATAGAATAACTCTCGAATATTTTTATCTGTAGGTTTTAGTAACATAGCTCTTTTAGTGTGAAACATAGCGTTCCCAAGATCATCTTGTTGATAATATTCTAAAGCTTTATTGTAGCTGTTATTAGGGTGTTCATACTCTTGAGTAAAAGACAGAGAATGAGTATGAATTAGCATTAATAAAACAATTAATATTTTGTTGATTGCCATTGTATTGCTTCCTCTATGGTTTTTTTATTATTTTTCTGTATACGTTTGATAATATTTTCTTGTGTTTTGATGAGCGTGTTATTTCCATCATGATCTACTTTACCATGTCCAGGAAGAATAATTTCTATATCATATTGTTGAAGTTTTTTGATACTATTTATTAAACTAGCATCAGATCCTGAATTGGTAATTAATGGAGGAACACCTTTGGCAAAAACAGTATCACCACTAATAAGCAGTTTTTTCTCAACATCTAAAAGACAAATTCCATCATCGGAATGACCTGGGGTATGTATAACCAAAAAGTTAAAATCTCCATTTTGGTAATAATCATTTGTCTCAAGAGTGCTATCAGGAATACGAGTAGGGAGAGCTATGCGATATTTTAGTGCATGGATACAATAGTCTTCTTGATAGTATAATTTGTCTTGACAGAGAGGGTGGGCATAGACAGTAGAATGAGAGAAGAATTCACCAGCACCAGTGTGATCATAATGACAATGTGTATAGATCATATCATCAATATCTGAAATTGATAGATTCAATTCTTGAAGTTGTTTTTCTACATAATCACGATTTTCTCTAATACCAACATCGATTAGCGTGTTTTTTTCTCCCGTAATTAAATAACAATTACAAGATGGTTTTAGTGCTGGTAATTGATATACATTGGGTATTATAAGGATGGGTTTTGACATTGGCATAAAATCCTCCTAATTTTTTTGTGAAACAAATTAGTTTTTTTAGTTATTTGAAAAGGATATTGAGTTTTAGTATTGTGTTCTTTATAAAAAAATTCTTTGCAAATAGGATGAGGATTCTTTATATCTATAGCTAATTGTTGTAACTCTTCTAATATAGATATGATTTGTTCTTGGGTATAGTGAGAAAGCTGGTAATTGTTTGGACTATGGATGGAGGTAAACTGATATTGAGATAAAGGTATATGTGTCCAATATTGAAATAAAGCCCCATTTGCTGAAGCATTAATAACTCTAGAAGCTAATAGAGAGTTATCTTGTATACTAACCTCAAACCAAGATTTGAATTGAGTTAATAAATCATCTGTATAGGTATAACTTTTATCAATAGTAGGGATTTTTTTAGTATGAAAAGGAACTTTATGAATATGTATTGTTTCTAAAGGATTAAGGCGAGAAGTTTTTAAACGATATTCCATATCATAAGGAGATCCAACAGTATGACCTCTATTGTTAGTGTAGGCTAGATCTTGTCCAACTAATAGGATTTTTTTTGCTTGATATAATATTCCTAAATGAAAGGCAGAAGTAGCTACAGAACCACCTGTTTGTGATTCAGGAAAACGAATATCATTATCCCAAAGATATTGTTGTAGAATAGTTCGTTTTAAAGTATAGTTATTATTTTGATTAATAGGATGAGAAGTAGATAAAAATAAAA
>CAMQSH010000178.1 GCA_947036575.1 uncultured Brevinema sp.
TTCTAAAATCATATCAATGGAATAGACTTTTAGTATTTATTAATCCTGAATTTGATAGACTTGGTGCTGGTTATAATAGTATACAATCTCAAATTGCTATTGGTGCTGGAGGATTAACAGGGCAAGGTTTATTTAAAGGAACACAAAATCTTCGTGGATTCCTTCCTGAAAAACACACTGATTTTATTTTTGCTATTATTGCTGAAGAGTCTGGTTTTTTAGGGTGCTTTTTTGTTATTTTCTTATACGCAGCTTATTGTATACTTATTATTAGAACTCTAGTTGCTTCCAAAGATAAAGAAGGATCTCTTATGGCTAGTGGTATCTTAGCAATATTTATTACTCATATTGGTATCAATATAGGGATGAATATAGGGATAGCTCCAGTTACAGGACTTCCTTTACCATTTATTAGCTATGGTGGATCATTTTATATTACTTGTATTATCAGTGCTGCCCTTATTCTAAATATCTACAATCGTAGATTTGTTCACTAAAAATACTCTTTATCACTTTTTAATAAAAAACCCCACTAGTATAAACTAATGGGGTTTTTGTACTAATTAAGATAAATCAATAAGTACTTATATTTTTTCTTTCATTTCTTGAGCGTAAGCCTTTAGAAGATCCTTAGCTTTACCACTAACTTTTTTAGGTACTTCAATATGAGCTTCTAAGATCAAGTTACCTCTCTTATTAGAACGAACATTGGGAACTCCATCACCATCTATCTTAATACGTTGACCTGGTTGCATACCTTCAGGGAGTTTGATTGTTTTTTTACTGTCTAAAGTTTCAACTTCTATCTCTCCACCAAGTACAGCTTTAGCAAAAGATAATGGTAATTTAGCATAGAGATTATCTCTTTCACGTATAAAACGGCTATCATTTCTGACATGAATATAGATAAATAAATCACCTCTAACACCTTTAAATGGTGCCGCATGACCTTCTTGAGATAAACGTACTTTCATACCATCTTCCACCCCTGCTGGGATAACAGCAGATATAGGAACAGTTTTAACAATAGTACTTTCCCCACGACAAGTATGACATGGATCAGTAACCATTTTACCAGTACCATGACACTTTGGACAAGTCTGAGTCATCGCAAAAAATCCTTGACTGACTTGTACTCTACCAGCACCATGACAAGTAGAACATGTTGTTGGTGCTTTTTTAGAAGCAGATCCTGTTCCTGAACATTTTTCACAAGGCTCAGCTCTACGTACTTTTAATTCTACATTTTTTTTGTGAAGAACTTCTTTTAATTGCAAAGAGATTTCTGTTTGAATATCAGCACCATGTACTTGTTGAGGGCGTTGACTACGTCCACCACCACCAAAGAAACTTTCAAAAATATCCTCAAAGCCTCCACCAAATCCACTACCGCCAAATCCACCAGTACCAGTACCTCCATTTTGAAAGGCAGCTTCACCATATTGATCATACATTTTACGTTTTTCAGGGTCAGAAAGTGCTTCGTAAGCTTTTCCCACTTCTTTAAATTTTGCTTCAGCCTCAGCATCACCCTTATTTTTATCTGGATGATATTTCATAGCTTGTTTACGATAAGCTTTTTTTATTTCATCTTGACTTGCAGCGTTAGTAACTCCAAGTAATCCATAATAATCTGCCATGAGGCACCTGCCTTATATTTTTTGTAATGTTTGTTAACTATTATGATATAAAATCCCACCATTGTCAACTTTAAATATAGGAGTAAGTATACACTTACTCCTATATTTTTTCAAACTAGTGATATTATAAATTATTCTTCGTCTTTTACTACTTCAGCATCGATTACATCATCATCTGATTTTGTTTCGCCACCAGCAGGTGCTGCTTCTTGTTGTTTTTGTGCTGCAAGATGTTGATAAACTCTTGTTGATACTGGTTCGAGAGCTTTCATTGCATCTTCAATAGTTTGATGGTCATCACCTTCTAAAGCTTTTTTAAGATCTTCATTTTTTTCTTCTAGTTCTTTTTTATCAGCTTCTTCAATGTTATCACCGTCATCAGCTAATAGTTTTTCGATTCCATATTGAACAGCGTTTGCTTGGTTTTTGAGTTCTATGGTTTCTCTTACTTTTTTATCTGAATCAGCATTAGCCTCTGCTTCTGCTTGCATTTTTTCAATTTCTTCAGCACTTAATGTTCCTGAAGATTCGATAGTAATTTTTTGTTCTTTACCTGATCCAGAATCTTTTGCAGATACATGAAGAATACCATTAGCATCCAGATCAAAAGTTACTTCAATTTGAGGAACACCACGAGGTGCTGGCTGAATCCCTTCTAGGTTAAAGTTAGCCAATACTCTATTATCAGAAGCCATAGGTCTTTCACCTTGTAGTACTTGTATAGTAACCGCTGTTTGATTGTCTGCAGCAGTAGAAAATACTTGTGATTTTGATGCAGGGATCGTAGTGTTACGAGGAATTAAGAAAGTACTTACCCCACCTAATGTTTCTATACCTAAAGATAATGGTGTTACGTCTAATAGAAGGATATCATTTACTTCTTTATTAAGAACACCTGCTTGAATTGCAGCACCTAATGATACTACTTCATCTGGGTTAACACCTTTAGAAGGATCTTTTCCAAAGAATTTTTTTACAGTATCTACGATAAGTGGCATACGTGTTTGTCCACCAACAAGGATAACTTCTTTGATATCTGCTTTAGTAACTCCAGCATCTTTTAATACTTTTTCACAAGGAATTAAAGAACGCTCAATGATAGGACGAACAATATTTTCTAACTCTCCGCGAGTCATATTCATATTTAGATGTTTTGGTCCTGATGCATCTGCAGTAATAAATGGTAAATTAATTTGAGTATCTGCTTTTGAAGAAAGTTCAATTTTAGCTTTTTCACCAGCTTCTTTTAGTCTTTGCATAGCCATTGCATCTTTAGAAAGATCAATTCCAGATTCTTTTTTATATGAATTAATAATATGATCAATGATAGCATTATCTAAATCATCACCACCAAGATGAGTATCTCCATTTGTAGCTTTAACTTCGAATACTCCATCTCCAATTTCTAAAATAGAAATATCAAAAGTTCCTCCACCAAAGTCATAAACAGCAACAATTTCTTCAGAATTTTTATCCAAACCATAAGCCAAAGCAGCTGCTGTAGGTTCGTTAATAATACGCTCTACTTCTAATCCTGCAATCGTACCAGCATCTTTTGTTGCTTGACGTTGTGAATCATTAAAATAAGCAGGAACAGTAATAACAGCTTTTGTTACTTTTGTACCTAGATATGCTTCTGCAGCTTCTTTTAATTTAATAAGAATTAAAGCTGAAATTTGTTCTGGAGTTTGATCCCCAATACGTGTTGCAAATGCTACGTGATCTTTAGCACCTTTTTTGATTACATAAGGAGTTCTTTCGTTTGATACTTCATCAAAACGATGTCCAATAAAACGTTTTGCAGAGTAGATTGTATTTTCAGGGTTTGTAACCATTTGGTTTTTAGCTGGAGCACCAACAAGGGTATCTCCTTTTTCTGTAAAAGCTACAATCGAAGGCATTGTTCTTGCACCTTCTTGGTTTGCGATAACAACTGGTTTACCGTTTTCAATTACTGATACAACAGAGTTTGTTGTACCTAAGTCTATTCCTATAATTTTTGACATGTTTGTCTCCTTTTTAAGGGTTATTTTTTATTTTTTATAAGTTAGTTTTTAACTACTTTTTTTAGCTACTTTAACTTTGGCAGTACGAATTACTTGTCCACCCATTTTTCTTCCTGCTTCAAACACATCTACGATAGTCATAGAATGAGCAATGTCATCTCTTTCTTCTATCATCACTGCTTCACAATATTGAGGATCAAACTCATCGCCTACAGCAACTTCTATAGTTTCTAAGCCAACATCTTTTAACACTGTTTCAAATTGTGCTAAAACCATAGTTATACCTTCTCGCAATGATTCTATATTATTAGAATTACTAGAGGCTTGAATGCTACGTTCTAGGTTGTCAACAACTGGTAGTAATTTTTCGACGACTTCCTTTAACGCTGTTTTTTTAAAATTTTCTTGTTGTTGCTGAATTCTTTTTCTATAATTATCTGTTTCAGCAGCAAGTCGTAAATAAGAATCTTTTAATTCTTTTTTTTCCTTTTCTAGGATAGCGATAGGGCATTCATCCATTTCTTCTAAAACATCTTTAGCAATATCTTCTATGTTTTCCATATTTTCTGTAGTATCAGAAGAGTCTTGTTTAAGATTCTCGTTAAGAGACTCGTCTTGCTTATTATTTTCTTGAGTCATATACTCTCTCCATTCAATTAGATTTACAATACTATTAAATAATAATAATTTTTTTTGTTTATATCAATTTTTTAAATTTAATTCTACATACTATTATAGTAGCAAAAATCGTGCCAACTTGATTTTTAGCTAATTTTTATAAAAAATATATTTTATTGAATATTCATAGCTTTTATATCTAAATT
>CAMQSH010000179.1 GCA_947036575.1 uncultured Brevinema sp.
TTTTAGCCAAAGAACCATTTTTTAGTTCTTGTGCTCCTAAGATAATAAATTGCTTTCCGTCTTCTAATAAAGATAGACTAATCTCTAGTGTTGTTGTTACGGTTAATTCGATTTTATTAACTTGAGAAACAGAAGTGCCTAATATTTTAGGATCATCGATAGAACTGTAGGTATTATCAATGACCATAGAGGCAATAATAAGATCTTCTTCTAATTCTTTTAAGATAGCATTTAATAAGTCTTGTATGGTATCAGAATCTTGAGGACTTACTCCGATGGGAGTTTCATTAATAAATAATTCCATAATATATTTCTCTCTAACTATTTTTATCTTACAAATCTAATTTTTCAAGGAAAATAGATTTTAGAACACAATGAGCTTCTTCTACTTCAGCAACACAATGAGCACAAGCTACTTCTCCATGGGAAGAAAAATAAAATTTAATTTTTGGTTCTGTTCCAGAAGGACGGGCAATAATTCTAATATTTTCTTCATAATGTAAAACAAGTACATTAGATAAAGGGAGCCTTGTAGTACCACTTAAATAATCAATACTTTCTAGGAGATCAAACTCAGATATTCTCTGAGGAGGATTTGCTCTTAGATTGTCCATGATAGCATTTATTTTGTCAACACCTTCTTTTCCAGGAATAGTAATAGAATGTTGTGATTCTTTATAGTGGCCATATTTAATATCAAGTTCTAGAAGTAATTGATCCAAAAATTTACCTTGTTTTTTGTAAAAAGCTACTAATTCAGCAAAAATAGCTGTTGCTGAAACACCATCCTTATCTCTAATCTTGTCAGAAATATTATAACCATGACTTTCTTCAAGACCAAATAAAAACTGTTTGCCAGATTGGAGTTGTTTTTCTATTTCTAAAGAGATCCACTTGAATCCTGTTAATGTTTCAGAATAAAACAACTTATTTTCTTCTGCCATTTTACGAAGTAAAGGGGATGTTACAATAGTACTAACAATAAAAGAAGAATGTGGCACTGCTTTTTGAAGGAGATAATTGGCAATAAGAAAACCAATTTGGTTACCATTGAGTAATTCATAGCTACCTGTAGAGGTTTTATAAGCAACACCAATTCTATCGGCATCAGGATCTGTTGCAATGAATACATCAGCATCTATTTTTTGAGCATATTCTATACCAGGTTTCATTGCTGCTGGATCTTCAGGATTAGGATAAGGCGCTGCAGGGAAGTTTCCATCAGGAATAGATTGATCAGGTATTACTTCAACATTTTTGAATCCAATTTTTTTGAGTAATTTTGGGGTGATTTTGTATCCACAACCATGAAGTGGTGAATATAAAATTTTGATATCACTACTAGCACACATTTTTTTATCAAGGGAGAATGTCTGAGCTTCTTGGATATAATCGTTAATTATGTCATCACAGTAATGAAATAAAGGAGATTTAACAGCATCTTTAAAATGATGTAATGTTCTTACTTTGTTTAAAGTATCAATTTTTCTTACTTCAGCAATCATATTCTCATCATGTGGAGGTGTTAATTGAGCACCGTCTTCCCAAAAAACCTTAAAGCCATTATATTCTTTTGGATTGTGGGAGGCTGTATTCATAACTCCTGCCTTTGCTTTTAGTTGTCTAATAGCATAGGAAACAATAGGGGTGGGACAAAGATCCTTGAAAAAATAAACAGTAATGTTATTTTCTATAAGGACAGCAGCTGCTTCTTGGGCAAATTCTAAAGAGTTAATACGAGAATCTCTTCCGATTACCACCCCTTGCTTTGCACCACCTTGGGCATGAATATAATTAGCAAGCCCTTGGGTAACCTTACGAATATTATAAATATTCATACGATTGGTTCCTGCACCTCTTAGTCCTCTTAATCCACCTGTTCCAAATTCTATTTCTTGCCAAAATCGATCTGTTAATTCGGCTTCATTTTCTGTATTGATTAGTAATGAGATTTCTTGCTGAGTTTGTTTATCATATTCTGTTGTAGTCCATTCTTGAGCTTTTTTTAAAATTTCTGGATTCATGATGATCCTCCGTATTTTATGATTAAATTTTTATATTGTTATTAGATAGTGAATACCTACTTGTATTAGTAATGATAAGTAATAGTAAATTAACAGTGTAAAAGGGTAGCTACAAATCAATACCACAGAACTTCCAATACTATCGATACCTTTAAATGATAAAGAATTTTTTAATCCCACACCTATAGCAGATATAATAAATAGTGTAATAAAACTAAGAATATATTGAGAAATAGCTAAAAAAATCGGTAGTATAAAAGATCTGGAAAAAGCATTATGAGTAATAATAGGTAATAATTTAATATATTTTAGGTTAGTAGTATGCCAAGAATCAAATAAAGGATTTATTTCAAAAGATAAAGGTAACATATAATTTTTCGGCAAACTATTACTAGGAATTAAGGTATTATTAGATTTTATAAAAAGAGTAGCTTTGTAGAGAATAATTGTTTTATTGATTATTTTGGCATGTTCAGCAAAAAGAGAAAAAGGAGTTTGCTGAGTATTCACTCCACCAAAGAAAACTTTTTGGATAAGATAGGAATTAGAATTTTGTTGAGCTATCGTCCCAAAAATCAAACATTCCACATTATTTTGGAGTATCATCCCTTTTTTTGAAGGTAAGAAGGCTATTTGATCAAATTCTTTTAAAACGATAGCTTTTGGAGCATCTCCAGGGGCGGATTCAATAGAAGGTTTTGTTTGGGTGTAGGGAATTAACAATTCCCTAATTCCAAATGAAGAAACAATAACAAAAATAATATAAATAAAAATATTAAAGCTTAGAACACCTTTGTTTTTTATTCTTTTTTGTGGAAGTAGTAAGGATACTAATAGGGTAGATCCAGCAATGGGAGTATAAATATCTAATAAATTAAAAAGAGATGAATCTATTTGAAAAGATTGAGAATAATGATAACAAAATACAAGAATACAAGCAATAAAGTGGAAAGAAAAGGCGATAAAAATCTTTTTAATATTTTTCTCCTCTAGTAATACTTTTGATCGTGGTAGTAATAATAATACAAGTATATAGTATTATAACTAATAAAAAATTAACAAGTAATATAGGAGAGCTAGGATTAAGTTTATTTAACTCCAAGGAGATATTCATAATGTGTGTAGATAAATAAGGAGTATAAATAGATAAGATTAAAATAATAGCCAAAGCTCCTAAAAAATGTTGTCCAATAGTAACTATGACACCTAATAAGGATGCCAAAGAAAATACACATAGAATACTTAAAAAAATATTTGTGTAATCAAATATTTGTGTTTGGATGTTTTTTGGTATTTTAGTGAATTTTGATTGTGATAATAATATTTTTTTAGAGGACATTGCAGCTTCTTTGTAAGAAGATAAAGCCTCTGTATAGTTATTATTTGTTTTTATAGTATTTTTATTAGTCATAGTGCTAATTTCTGCTAGTAGTGTATTAGTAGAAATAGATAGCCTTATCTCTGCTGTGGTATAAAGATCTTGAACTTTTTTATGTAAAGTACTCATGTTATCAAACCAACTTTGAATAATATTTTGCCCCAATTTGTATTGAGGTAAAGAGGGAATAGTTTGGTCAAAAGAAAGTATCTGAGAGCCTGATTGTGGATAATAACCAAAAGAAGAAAAAGATTCTGGCTTGGATAACTCAAAAGCATTGTCATTTGTTTTAATATCATTAAATAATAAATAGTTAGAACTAATCCATAAAGCTTTTGTACCTGTGTGAGAAAACATAGTTTGTTGTGTTGGTGAATTTTGAGGATCAATTACCAATGTTCCTTTGTCTGTAGAAATTATTTTATTTTTTGGAACAATTATATTAGGCTGGATATCTATAATAGAAAAGTCTAAGTGTTTTTGAGAGTAGGGGAAAGTTACCATTAGTAATAACGTAGACAAAATAGTGCTTATTACAATTAATAATAAACGAGAGGAGATAGTTTTTGGAGTAGTAAACCCACAAAATAATGCTTGATGAAACCATAAAAACCAAGGAATAGAAAGAAAAACCATATCTCTTAATACAGAAATTACTAGTGCTTCAGAGTAATTCAAAGCAAATAGAATTAAGGGAATAGAAGAACAAAAAAATAATAAGACAAAAAAATGTTTAAACAAAGCAGAGAAATAGTAAGAAATAACAGAAGTCATAATTTCCTTTTAGTAATATAGTGTGTTTATATAGTACTGTGTTTTTTATAATATTTCAAGTAAATAGGTACAAAATTATTATAAAATAATATTATTACTGTTAAGATGTATAAAATAACAATGAAAATTTTATATAGTACCATCAAGTAGAAAATATTTATTTTAAAATCGAATCTAAAAATGTAAAAAAGGACTTACTTTTAAAGTATAAACAAAAAAGTATAAACAAAAAAGTATAAACAAAAAAGTATAAACAAAAAAGTATAAACAA
>CAMQSH010000180.1 GCA_947036575.1 uncultured Brevinema sp.
CCACCTTTTATAAGATGTTTTTTAGCAAATCTCGCAATAGCACTATAAAAGCTCATTCCGCCCTCTTCTGCATATAGTGCTGAATGTGGTTCAAAATCTTTGACATGGCTGTCTAAAACATTCATATCATGATCATCTAGGTAGGGTGGATTAGAAACAATACAATCCCATTCACCTAATTGTTGCCACAAAGACTCATCTAAAAAATCTATTTTTTCTACTGTTACATTTTTAGCAGAAATACCTAGATATTTTTTTGACACTTCAAATGGTTCACTAAAAATATCTATCCCCTTTATTATCGCATTAGGAAAAATCCTATGCAAGGACAAGGCAATCGCTCCTGTTCCTGTACCAATATCCAAAATACGACAAGAGACCTCTTGGTCTGTTTTGTTTTGACAAGAATTATTTAGGGAAAGCTTCTCCTGATTGTGTTTTTTAAGATAATACTTTTTAACGAGTTCGACAAGAATTTCTGTATCGTATCTTGGAATCAAAGTTTGCTCTGAAATAGGAAATTTATCCTGATAAAAATAACTATAGCCCAAAATATAAGCCAAAGGTTTTCCTGTTTTACGTTGTTGAATTATTTCTTCAAATTTGATATATTGATCATGAGAAATTTCTTTGTTTTTATTTAAAAATATTTCATGTTTAGGCATATCCAAAACATCAATTAATATCCTTAATAATTCCTCTTCTCTTTCTGCAAAAACATCTTGCTTTAATTGTAGACGACCATACGCTAATAATTGGGTGATTGTGTGTTTCATAAAATATTATAGCATATTTTATAGTTTTTATATTGAATTTTTATAAGAAAAATAGTATTATTTAAAAGTTATAGAGGAAAATATGAAAAATGCATTAATTACTGGTAAAACGAATAACTCTGCACTTGCACCTATCTTTAAACTATTACAAGAAGAATTACTGATTCTTGGTACTGATTCTTTTATTGTTGATCCTCAAGAAAAAATCTCTTCTACCCAAAAATTTGATATTGTTTTCTCTATAGGAGGAGATGGAAGTTTTGTTGGAGCATCACGAAAATATGTTCATTATAATGTTCCTGTTATTGCTATCAAAGGTGGAACGGTTGGATTTTTAGCTAATATAGATCCTAAAGATTTCAAAAAAGAATTACCAAAATTATATCAAAAAGACAATAAATGGACAAAAAGATTGATGCTTTCTGGACAAAAAAATAATGGCGAACAAATAATAGCTTTAAATGAATTTCTTTTTTCCTCAGAGCAAAAGGGTTCTATTTCTGAATTCACAGTATGTATTAATGATGACAGAGTTATGCATGTCCGTGCTGACGGCTTATTAATCGCCTCTCCTACAGGATCTACTGCGTATAACATTTCTGCAGGAGGACCTATTTCACTTCCTGATATGGAATTAGTTACTATAACCCCTGTTTGTTCTCATATTTTAGGAGAACGTCCTTTGGTGATTGATTTAAAAAATAAAATTGCTATTAGATGTTTTACACAACAAGCAAAGATTTGGGCTGATGGACAAGAAAGTATTACTTTTGATTATGATGAATCTTTTACCATTACAAAGCCCCTTTATATTAACAGTTTACATACCTCCCCACAAGAATTTTTTACTACTTTATCTCGCAAACTTGGGTGGAGAGCAGGAATACTCAAAGATTAACTTATAGGAATATCAATGTTAGAAAGAATATCTATCAAAAATTATGCTATTATTGATAATTTAAACTTAGAATTTCATGACGGATTTTCTGTTTTTACAGGTGAAACTGGAGCAGGAAAATCTGTATTAATTGGAGCTTTAGGCTTATTACTTGGTGCTCGTAGCGATTCTTCCATGATACGCTCTGATGCCGAAAACATGACTATAGAGGGTGAATTTTCTATTGCTGATCCCGAGATCCAAACCTACCTTTCTGAATTTCATATCGATGATCCTTCTAATATTATTATTAGAAGGGAAATCTCTCAACAAGGTAAAAATCGTGTTTTTATTAATGGCAATCAAGAAACCTTATCAAAATTAGAAGATATAGGAGAGAGGCTTGCCGATATGCATGGTCAACACGACCATCAACTCCTCCTCAATAAAAAAGTACATGGCGATGTTTTAGATTCCTTTGCTGGTTTAATAGACTTGCAAAAAAACTTTGAAATAATATACCAAGAAACTATCAAAAAATTAGAAGAAAAAAATATCCTAGAAAAAAACGCTAATTCCTTAAAACAAGAAAAGGATTTTTATGGTAATGCCTCAAAAGAAATTACTGATGCAGACTTAAAAGAACAGGAAGAGGAAGAACTTGAATCTGAATTAGCCCAAATCCAAAACAAAGAAAAAATTGCTGATGCACTAAACCTTGCCCATCAAGGAGTCTACGCTGCTGAAATAAATGCTGCTATGATTTTGGAAGATGCTAAAAAAGCAATGAACAGCATTTCTTCTTTTTCTAAAAAATATGAAGAGCTTTCTGAAATTTTGGAAGATGCCATCATCAAAACTCGAGAAAGTGGACATCTTTTGTCTAGTTATGTGGAAGATATTGATTTTAATACAGAAACATTAGATAACACCTTAGACAGAATTGCTCTCATTAAAGAACTAAAAAGAAAATATCAAAAAAATACTATAGAAGAATTAATCTCCTATGCTCAAGAATGTCAATTATTATTTGATAAGGCTGACAATTTGGACGAAGAGATCGTTAAACTTTCTAAAGAATATCAAGAATTATTACTTAAACTTCATCAAGAAGCGTCCATATTATCCAAAAAACGACAATCTGCTGGCTTGGAGATGAGTACTAAAATTGAACAAGAATTATCCTTTTTAGGAATGGAATCTGCCAAATTCGAAGTGAAAATCAACTATGCTAAACAAGATACTTCTTTCTTTATCTTAAACGATACTCCTATTTATATTTCTGAAAAAGGAATAGACAGAGTAGAGTTTATGATGTCTTCGAATGTAGGAGAAACTCCTAAACCTCTTGCAAAAATTGCATCGGGAGGGGAGATCTCACGTATTATGCTCTCACTAAAATCAGCTCTTGCAAAGAGTGATCCTGTAGGAACTGGCGTTTTTGATGAGATCGACGCTGGTATTGGGGGAATGATAGCTCATAATGTTGCTCTTAAAATCCAAGAAATCTCCAAACGCCGACAAATATTTTGTATTTCTCATTTGGCACAAATTGCTTCTAAAGCAGATTATCATTATCAAGTAAGAAAAGAAGATGACGGCAATCGTACCTTTACTAATGTTGTTCTTCTAACTAAAGAAGAGCGTATCAAAGAAATTGCTCGTATGCTCGGTGGCGAAGGCTCAAGCTCAGAAACCTTAGCCCGTGAAATGATAGGATAAATAAAATATCTAAACAAATAAAAGCCCCATAATAGGGGCTTTTATTTGTTCTCCCCCCCATTTTATGAGGCGAAGAGCCGTGACTACAAAATCGTCTCAATATAGGATATTGTGTCGGCATGCTTCGCTACCCGCCAATCGTATATAATAATTGGGAGATGATTTGAAAATTACTTTTCTTAAAATCTACATGCTTCGCTAGGGGATTCTTAACCCAAAGGGTGCTTTGCTAGAGGACATCGTAGTCCCTTAGTTAGATAAGGGGGTTTAGAGAATAACGAGAGAACGAAAGTGATCGAGATTATTCTCTTACCCAGCAACGCTGGGTGAGGGGTGTTGCGACAGACACCCCCATGAAAAAAGTAACACTTCTAAATTTCTATTGACAAAAATTTTATTAATAAGATATTTTTTGGTGCTAATTTCTTTAGGGGGTTTAATGCATGCTACGCTACCCCCTAGCAAAGCACCCTACGGGTTAAAAATCCCCCTATTTTTGATATACGAAAATAAAGAGGCTTATTAAAGATTTTCATTAGTAGATATTACCATATGTATCGGGGGAGTGTTTCATAATACAAAATAACATTTGACAAAAATATCAAATAGATTTATAATATACATGCTGATATTCAAAGATCTGAAATGATCTTATTTATTTTTATCTCATACTATAAATAGTAAGGGATTATCGTAGATAATTCTTTTTTATTTTAAAATATTGTATAGATATTTTTCGTATGCTTACAACCTTGTAAGTTTATATTAATTGCTCATAGTAGTTTGTATAATTCTTAGGTTGTAAGTTTTAGATAGAAATATTTAGATCTCATCTTTGAATATCAGCAGTACAAACTCTATGGGCTTTTGTATTGGTTATTTTTAGTTACCACACATACCCTCATAGATTTGTATAAAAACAAATTTATGAGGGTTTTTTTTAGAAAACAACGAGAGAACAAAGAGATCGAGATTGGTTTCTTATCCAGTAAGTGCTACACTACGACACTGGACACCTATTTTAAACAAGGGACAAATACTAAATTCTTTTAGTTAGAGTGGA
>CAMQSH010000181.1 GCA_947036575.1 uncultured Brevinema sp.
AATATTCTTACTTGGAAAAATATAGACAAAGATCTTATTCGTTATTTTGTTATTTATCGTTTTGAAAAGGGTGAAAAGCCAGATTCCGAAAATGCTGAGAATATTATTGCTATTGTTTCAGCAAAACAAAAACCAGAATTCAAACTTAATGATTATGACGACAAATACACTTATGGGATCACCAGTGTAACTAGACTTCATCAAGAAAGCACCTTATTGACACTAGAGGATACAGAAAAACAAAAAAGTTTAAAAATTATTGATCAATTATTAGAAGAAGCCCCCATTGTCGAAAAACGATAGGGGACTTTTTTTTAGATATTTTTATAGGTGTTAATGAACACTTTTATGTTAATACTAAAGAAACTTGTGTTCCTTTGTTCTTATCTAATTCTACATTCAAACAAGCCATTACTTCTTCTTTTATCATCTGCACATGAGAAATAATCCCCACTACCCTATTCTCTTCTTCAGCTAGTTCTCTCAAAGTATCCAAAACAGCATAAAGACTCTCATCATCTAAAGTCCCAAAACCTTCATCAATAAAGAAAAATCTATGTCCTGTTCCACTCTCATCAGCCAAAGCTAATGCCAATGCCAATGCTGCTTGAAAGCTTTGCCCACCTGATAAAGTCAACATATCTCTCTTCGTCCCACCAGCCAATCTATCAATGACTACTATCCTTCCCTTTTTGTCATCTAAAGCATCCGGAGCAGACAATTCAAATTGATTTTGAGTAAATCTTAAAAATCGTTGATTTGCTGTATAACAAAGTTTGTTCAGATATTTTTGTCCTATAAAATGTACGAATCCACTAGATTTGAATAATTTTTTTAGTAATTCTATATTGTTTTTTCTTAAGACTAATTTGTCATATTGTTCCTGTAATTTTTGTTTTGTCGCTATTCCATCTACAATATTATTAATTTTATTGCTGAGAGATCCTAATTGTTGTAATTGTATATTTTGATTGTCAATAAACTCTTGTAAGACACTCTGTTGAAGATTTTTTTCATTTTCAATATTTACATCATGATCTTGCACAAATGTTTTTATAGTCTTCATCTCTCCAGAAAGCATTAAAAATTCTGTGAAAAAAGTATTGATTTCTAGTTCTGTTTTTTGAGGATATTCTTTTATCGTAGCATAGTTTTTTTCTGTTAATTGCTTTTCTTGTAGATATGCTACTCTCTCTTTGCCATGACGTATTAATTCTTCCTCATTTTGAAGAATTTCTTTTTTAGTATGGCTTAGTTTGAATGCTATTTCATCAGTCAAACGCACTTGTTTCAAATGTTTCTCTCTATAGTTAGAAGTTTGTATTTCTAATTTTTTGGAGAGATCTTTAAGAGTTTGTAATTCTTCTTTGATTATCGTTTTTTGTTTTTCTTGAGCTAATTTTTGAGCTAAGATATCATTATAAGCCTTATCAAATTGTGATTGATCTGCATATTCTCCTAGAATATCTTTTAATTGTTGTGTCGTCTTTTCTTGAGTATAAAGACTTTCTTTTAGAAATTCTTCTTGTTGCTGGATTTTGAGATATTGCTCTTGTAAATTTTTAACTTGAGCAATAATCTCTTGCAATTCATCGGCACTACCTGCCTTATAAGGAGAAGGATGATCCTTAGATCCACACAAAGGACAAGCACACCCGTCCTGCAGATGTTCCAAAGCCAAACCCAATCCTAATAGATCTCTGATTTTTTTTTCTTCTAGTTGAAATTTATTTAGCGCTTGGAAAGTCTTATCTTTTTGTGCAATACTCCCTTTGAAATCAGCTATTTTTTTAGCTAATTCTTCAGATAGTTGCGCTACTCTTTTGTATTCTTTTTGTCTATTCTCAAAAAACATCGCTTGCTCAGCCATATTATCCATAGACAAAGCGTCCCATTCTTGTTGTTTTTGATCGACTTGAGCTTGTATTGTTTTTAGCTGAGTCGTAGATTCTGTGCCTTGTTGTTTGAACTCATCTAATTTTTTAGATTCTATAATTTCTTGATTTTGTAAATTTTGATAATCCAAAGCTAATTGTTGTTTTTGTTCTTCTTTTTTGGTAATCTGACTATCTAAGTTGATAAGAGGAATAATATTCAAATGTTCTCTAGCCTGATTGAAGAGCTCTTCATCCGATTGCATTTTAGCGAATTTTTCTTGTATGTGAATAGATTTTTGTTGTTGTTCTAATTGTTGTGTCAATTTAGTCACTAAAGTCCTTTGAGTTTCTATACGCTTATCAAGGTCTGTCCTCTCCAATTCTAAAGAAGTCTTTTGAGTGTTTAATTCTTCCAATACCTCATCTGTCGTATCTTCAAAATTTTGTAATTTTACTTCTAAAGTTTTGAATTCACTAAATTCTTTTTGTCCCAAACGATCAACAGTATAATAAAGATCAAATCGCTCTAATTGAAATAATCTCATTAATGTTTCTGTATTTTCTTTGGGTGCTGAAGAAATAAAGCCTAAGAAATCTCTCTGTTGTAGGATAATTGTTTTACGGAAATCATCGTAAGTAATCCCCACAATATCTTCCCCTAAGCTAATCTCGGAGGGGATCCACTCCTCTTGCTCTTTTAAAAATACTTCTCTTTTAATTTTTACTTCTGTGTGCTTTTTTTTGTCTCTGGTCGCAGACACACGGCAGAGATATTCCTCTACACCGTCCACACCTATAATCTCAAAAACAAATTCTATTAATAATTCATTAGAATCCAAATTCATAATGCCATAAGAATTAGAAAAATTACCTTTGCCAACAGCTCCAAAAGTCCCAAATCGTTCTACTTTATAAAAGACAGCAATAATCATTGCCTCTATGAGCGCAGATTTCCCACTACCAGTATTGCCAAAAATCCCGAAAAATCCTTTTTGTTCTAATTCTGTAAAATCAATCTCTACTTCTTCCTTATAAGAATAAAAGCCTTTGATTTTTAGATTTTTTGGAAGAAAGCCTCTTTTTTTAGCCAAGACATTACTCGTAGATTCTTCTTGTAAACACTCATCAAATACACTAAGTAAATCTTCTGCTGGGAGAAGATCTTGATTTTTGGATCTAAAATATTCTATAAATAAATCTGTGGTACTTTGCTCATGTAAAGTTTCTATGCTTTGTATAATTTTATCATCTCTGACAATTTTAGGACGAGATTCGATGCGAATTAGATAAGGATGCGTATTTCTCAAATATTGATGTTCTTCAGAAGTGAAATATCTATCCCCCTCCCAAATCAATACCAAATAATTATTTTTTTCTTGTTCTAGTAGATCACCTATAGTATCAAAATTATCAAATCTAATTTCTTTAACATCACGCAAATTTTTAAAAGGAAGTAAATATTCTTTGTCTTTTCGACCTATATCTAGCATCAAGACACTTTTTTCTTGCCCACTTTCAGAAAGACTATAGATCAAGGGACTCCCTGTATAAAAAGCCTTAGTCTTGGCGCTATATAAAGGCTGAGGTCTGTGGATATGCCCAGCAATAACATAGTCTATCCCCTCAGGGATATTATCCAAGGAAATCCCGCCTAAAGTCCCCACAATAGAACGTTCTCCGCTATCTTCTTTGGGAGCTTCGTCTTGGATAAGACTGTCTTTTTTTGCTGGTAATAGATAACTATGCGAGATTAAAATATTTTTAGTTTCTGGATCTTGAGCGATATTTTTTTGCCATTCCTCACAAAGAATCTCCCATGCTTTTTTGTCCGTATCCTGTACCCCTAGATCTTTTTTGAGACGTTGTGCATTGGCATAAGGAGACATCAAAAAACGAACCGTTTTTTTGGCTTTTTTAAAAAGTATCTCCACCATTCCTTGGGCTGTTTGTGTGACTTTCCATGCAGAATTATTTTCTTCGAGAGAAGGTTCTTGACTAGGATAGCCCAAAATGACCACCCCAACTTGAGAAGCAAAAGCTTCGGAAGTAGATAAAAACAAAGGATTATCGTGATTCCCAGCAATCACTAAAACAAGACATTCCCCACTACGAGATAATCGTGCAAGAGTAGACACAAATAATTTAGTCATTTCTGGACTTGGGCTTTGGGTATCAAAACAATCCCCAGCAACAATAATAGCATCTGAATTTTCTTGTGCTGACATTGTTACTAATTGATTTAAGATGATTTTTTGTTCTTCTAAGCGAGAAAAAGCTTCTAGTTTTTTGCCGATATGCCAATCTGCTGTACAAAGAATTTTCATAAGCCCTCTTTAATTTGTCTATTAATATCAAGGTATTATAGCATAAAAATAAAATTTTCTCAATTCATTTAATATTTTTTCAAAAAAAGTATTGACAATTAAGATAGTTTGTGTTAGAATATTAGAACAAACACTAGTTGCCTCTTTAGCTCAGATGGTAGAGCATCTGATTTGTAATCAGAGGGTCGTGGGTTCAATTCCCACAGGGGGCTAG
>CAMQSH010000182.1 GCA_947036575.1 uncultured Brevinema sp.
AAAAATGCGATTGGACACGGAAGTGATTCCTGACGTCACACTAGCCATCCCTATAGTGACGGTATCGATTAACAGGCTTCATGCTCGGATGTTCAATGTGCTGCCAACGACCAGGCAGACGATACAGAGTTTTGATTCATTTCCGTGCATTTAGCAGACGCTTTAATCTAAAGCGAGTCACAATGGTTATTACACAGTCACACACACCGACGACGGTGTCAGCTATGCAAGGCGACAGCCAGCTCTTCTGGAGCAGATAGGATGAGGCGACACTTCGACACTCGAACTAGCGACGTTCCAGTTCCAGGTCTGCCATTTGTGATCAGGGAAGCTGACTCTGTGGAGCTATTCAAAGCAAAGCTTAAAACGCACCTTTAAAGCCGTGCGTTTGAGAGATAGCAGTGCATAAACGATACAGGACAGTCACTAATTGAGTAGTATTATACATTTCCACCATGTAATTTCCCCTCTAATTCACTTTTTCGTCTGTTCTAGCCTATTGCAGTGACTGCGACTGGATGCCTGGACTAGTCGCAGTCACTGGATGTCACTGGATGCCTGGACTGGATGCCGACCCACAAACAGATTCCACGGCTGTACGGCTGTTTCTCAGAGCCGAGTCTCGACGTATAGTACATGACGACCCGTACACGATGAGGACGAGGCAGGGGCCACGTTGAAGCCTCAGGACGCTGGCGTGTGCCCTCAGCTCACCTTGTACACCTGGTCCAGGGTCAGGCAGCGGTTGGCCTCGGGCAGGATGGTCCAGTGGGACACCTTGCCGTCCGGCGAGATCTCGCGCGTGAACATGTCGTGCAGGGACAGGTTGTGGCGGATGGAGTTCTGCGGGGGAGAACCAACGCGACACAACAAATCCAACGTTAGCAACAATGCTGACGCTGAGGGTTAACAACAGTCATCCAAAACAGGCGGATGGATGGATGACTGTTAACCGTAGTCGTTACGTCAACATTCACGACTACTTGAACTACCACGAAAAACAGACAAGTAAACTAAGACTAAAATGACCAACAGTAAATTACAACAGTTTACAGTAATCCAAAACCTGGTTTTGGATTACTGTAAACTTGACATTTATGGCATTTAGCAGACGCTTTTATCCAAAACGACTTACAATAAGTACATGTCATAAGAAGTGCCACGATATATCGCTATCGGTACAGTGAAGATGTTCATAGAACCAAGTGCAAGTACTGACAACCGTCAAACCAACCTATTCCCCTGTGTACAGCAGTGATACTAACTACTGTAGATGCTACACAAATTACAATACTACTAAAACTATACGCAGAGGCAGGGAGTCCAGCCAGAAGCGTAGGTTACCACAACGTTCACTACAACACGTATGACTACTTAGGGTACCACGAAAACAGCCTTCTGAGTAAACCAAGACACGAAAACAGTAAAGAACAGTAGTGACCAACAGTAGCAACAGAATCAGAATCAGAATCAGAATCACCTGTATTTGTCATTGCACAGTGTACAACGAAATTGTGCGGTCTCCGTACATTTTACTCAAAATAGAACAAAATACAAAATAGAAAATAGAACAACATTTGAACACACACTATATACATTATACATTGTATACATAGTATACATAATAATAACAGCGTGCGTGCGCGCGTGCGTGCGTGCGTGCGCGTGTACACCACCTTCCAGCCGGGCTTGGTCTGCTGCTGGAAGAAGGGGAAGTGGTCCTCGATCCAGGTGTAGATGTCTTTCAGGGTCATCCGGCGGTCAGGACGGCTGTTGATGGCAAACTGGATCATGGCCATGTAGGAGTAGGGCGGGCGGTCCGAGGGGGCGGCCTTCACCTCTCCGCCGTCCGAGGCCTGTCGGAGGAGAGGAAAGCGTCAGGGGAACGGAGTCTGAGGGGGAAGGCGGCGACTGAAAGACCTCTGGGGTAGCCTGGAAATCCAGACCCTCACGTCTAAACCGCTGTGGGGTCTGGTGGGGAGCAATGCAATTCGCCAATTCGAGGGGCGGCGTCAAGTAAGCTTTTTAAAAATATCACTGCACGCAATTGGATAATTGGCCTTAATTATGATGATAATTGACGCAATTGGCGCTTTCGTCATCTATTTACCCCGCTTCTGGCCCCGCCCGCTCGCTGTGATTGGTTTCCCAGAAAATCCTGGCATTTATAATGAGCTCATTACTCCCCCACTAGAGTGAATCTCAGAGCAAATTAGAATTTGGCTCTCGCGAGAACTCTAGATCTCTAGGATACCTCCGGGGTGCTCTGGGATGCATATGGGAGTCGAGGGGGGTTGGGTGATTTATAAGCGGTTGAGTATCTGATTCGAGCGACGTGTTTGAAAGGTTCGGTGTCGTAAAAAGCATTGAATTCGTAGCCATGAGCGAAATACTATCGATCACTTAGTTTTGTGTCGTATGCATACATTCACTGGGGACGTTGCAATTAAAGGCTTGCTGCTGGTTCGGTTAAAACAAGTGCGAACTCTCAGAAATACAGGAAGTTGAGGGTCGCGAAACTATAAGAATTGACATTTAAGTCATACATTTGACGTTTTCCAAAAACTCCTGGAATTGTATATGGTAATACATTACATGAATGTGCTTAAATCCTTATAATGTCCGATGTGTAATGGGGACCACAGCAGAAACCCCTCCCAGTCCCCCTGTGGAGGCTCTGTTCAGAAGACATGCCCGGACATGTATATGGTAAGGGACAATAACGTTTCAGTATTGAGTCAATTAGCAGACTTGCAGTGATTTAAAGGTTTTTTTTTCTCGTAAAGAATAGGTAAAGAATACATTGGGGATTAAACAAAGATCCTTCCATCTGGGAGGAATTAACACCAACACTGAAGTGACAGTGATCGACAATAACGTTTCAGTATTGAGTCACTTAGCAGACTTGAGGTGATTTCAAGCAGTTTTTTTTGTTGTAAATAAGGACAGTGGGGATCGAACAAAGACCCTTCCACCTGACCCTTCCAAACCAGCTCGGCCGCCCCAAAGACTACACTTCCCATGTCCCCGGTGCCCACGTCACAGCTGACCTGCGACTCCTGCTGGGAAAGGTTGTAGTTCTCCTTTCCCCCCTGGCTCTTGTCCGTGCTCATGCCGCCCAGCCACTGCATGTTGGTGAGACTGTCGTCAAGCGGACTGCAGGCCAGGCTGTTGTCCTTGTTGACTAGCAGACAAAGAGAGCCACCGAATACAGGGAATCAACACCAACACTGACATTGGTGACATCGAGTGTTATATAATAATGTAATATAATAACAGTTTCACGATTGGGTCACTTAACAGACTTGCAGTGATTTAAAGTTGTTTTTTTGGTAAAGAATATAGGAATAAAGGAAGAAAAGGTAAAGAAGACATTGGGGATCGAACAAAGATCCTTCCATCTGGGAGGAATTAACACCAACACTGAAGTGATAGAGTGATAGACAATAACGTTTCAGTATTGAGTCAGTTAACAGACTTGAGGTGATTTAAAGTTGGTTTTTTTTGGTAAAGAATGGGTTAAGAAGACATTGGGGATCGAACAAAGATCCTTCCATCTGGGAGGAATTAACACCAACACTGAAGTGATAGAGTGATAGACAATAACGTTTCAGTATTGAGTCAGTTAACAGACTTGAGGTGATTTCAAGCAGTTTTTTGGGGGGTAAATAAGGACAGTGGAGATCGAACAAAGACCCTTCCACCTGGGAGTCAATCATCCTAACCCTACTAACTAACTAACTAACTAACTCTCCTGCAAGAGCCAAATTCTGAAAAGTCATGTTATGAAAATGTATGCGTTTATATTTAGATAATGCATAGAAATGGGCAGTAGTTTCATTAAAGTAGTTGTAACGGTGTGGTAGGCTATAAGCCATGACTATAGTTAAACTTCGAATTAGTATCCAGATTAACGAAAGTGTACTGTATGTGTGTTACTCTGCGCATCCCAACGTGTACACACCAAAACAAACGATCAACCTCATCACACCATCGTATCAAAGTGGGGACCAGTCCCTTACATGGGTTCAACCCGGTGAGGGGTTTAATGTCCCGGTGCGGTGGTGGTGCGGGTGGAGGTGGTCCATGATGGGGGTCTTTCGACGGGGGGTCGCTGAGTTGGAAAGGCAGCTTCCTCCGTTTGAGGATCAGGGGTCTGCGGGGACTTCGTCTCATCTCTGCTTCAGACCGCAGAAAACCTCCTTTGGTTTCTCTGTGTGGAGAACAAATGTATCACAAGACGAGTGAATGAATCGTAAATTAAATATATTTAGAGAAGTGAGTCGAGCGTGTCCCGTCCTCTTTCTGCGGCGAACCGTTATTCTAACGAACCGTCTCTCTCTCTCTCTCTCTCTCTCTCTCTCTCTCTCTCTCTCTCTCTCTCTCTC